>CAMWVM010000188.1 GCA_947177715.1 uncultured Ruminococcus sp. | reverse complement strand
TACTGATTGTTATTTTTGCTTTCTTTTTTATATCTTTAATAAGACTTTCCTTGTCCTTCATGTTTACATAAGACGGCTCAAAACCGTTTTCAATGTCAACGCCAAGCTTTGACTTGGGAAGATCCCGAAGATGTCCCATTGAGGCTAAAACCTCGTAATCTCCGCTTAAATATCTTTTTATAGTCTTCACCTTTGTCGGTGACTCAACAATAATCAGGTTTGCCAAAACAATTCTCCGTTCATAAATTATTACACATATATTTATTTCACTATCCCGTAAATTTTACCGGGAAATGCTTTTATTATTCCCTTAAGTTCAAGTTCAATCAATTCAGATAAAACTATTGAAACATCTTCTCCTGTTTTAAAAACAATCTCGTCCACAATTAAGTTATCGCCCTCTAAAGCCTTGCATATTTTCTTTTGGGTTTCAGTGAGCAATGAATAATCTATATCCTTTTCAACAGTATCTGCTGCTTCAACCTCTTGAACTTCATTCTGAGTTTTTGACTTTTTCAATTTTCTTCTTGACTTTTTTTCAGGTTTTAATTCAAATTCTTCCGAATCATCAGACGCAAGCTTATAATCCTTTGAACCATGTATATCCTCAAAGCTTTCATACGCAAGATTTGAAGCAATGTCTGCACCGCTGAAAACCGTTAGAGCACCGTTTCTTATTAAATCACGCTGACCAAAATATCTTGGTTCAAAAATATCATTAGGCGGTATTACAAAAATCGGCTTTCCCTGAACTGCCGCATGCTTTGCATTGTCCAGTCCTCTGCTCTTGTCGGAACATTCACAGAATAAAACACCGTCGGACAATCCAACTAAAATTCTATTGCGCTGTACAAACGAATTTAAAGGAACCTTCATATACGAACAATATTCCGATATGACCACACCATTTTGTGCGATCTGCATTTTGAGATCTTTACTGCCTTTGGGATAATCCTCATCGATCGCAGTGCCCATTACAGCAACCGTAGGTATATTGTTTTCCAAAGACACTTCATTTCCAATCTTGTCAATTCCTAATGCAAAGCCGGATGCCAGAAGAATATCCCTCTCAATGAGCTGTCTGCATAGCTTTTCCGTTACACTAACCGAATATTCAGACGGCTTTCGTGTGCCCACAACAGCAATGCAAACTCTATCGTCCAAAAAGTCAAGGTTTCCATAACAAAACAATACTGAAGGTGGATTTGATATCCTTTTCAGCTTTTGCGGATAGCCCTCACTTTCATAACAATAAACGCTGATTCCTTTGTCTAAACAACTATTGAGCAATTCCTCAGCTTCACTAATCTTGTGCTCTTTTACGCTTCGCCTTTCGTCATCTGTCAAATATCTGACCGAACCGTTCATAATCGAACGTACATATGTTTCAATATCACTGAAACGTTCACCCAACTGCCAAATTCTCGGATTGGAAACCCCGAAAACCTGCACCAGCCAAAGCCAGTAAATTCGTTTGTCAAGCATATCAGTCACTCCTTACTGAAAACCGATAACCGAAATACATCACTTTTTTCTCTTCATTTCCCAAAGAATAATCCCAGCCGCCATTGCAGCATTTAAAGAATCAATGTTACCCTGCATTTTTATAGTGATTCTTTTATCACAAAGCCTTGCGTCTTCTTTTGTCAAGCCTCTGCCCTCATTGCCGATTACCACAGCACAGCCGCAAGAAAAATTTACGCTTTCCACAGATTCTGCATCCTTATCCACAACCGCCGCATAGGTGTTTATACCGTAGTCATGAAACAGCTCAATAACTTGCCCAAAATCACAGCAAGAAAATATGTCCAGTCTAAATATACTTCCCATTGCCGCTCTTAAAGTCTTTGGATTATATAAATCACAGCAGTTGTTTGCCATGATAACTCCATCGACGCCCACTGCGTCACATGTCCTTAATATTGTACCAACATTCCCCGGGTCCTGCAAATTATTCATAACAAGATATTTTCCGTTAGATTTTATGCTGTGTCCTGACAAAATATTATTGCTCATCCGTGCAATAATATAAATTCCCTGTGAACCTTTCGTTTCACCAAGCTTTTCACACACCTTGTCATTAACAGTGTGAAAAATCTCAGACCTGCTTGTAAAAAGCGAGGAATCAATATACTCTGGATACTTTTCAAGTGCATTTTCAGATGCGAAAACAGAGTGAATTTCAAGCTTGTCCTCTTTCCAACGATTAATCGCCTCACTGCAAAGACGAGCTCCCTCAAGGACAAAAAGACCATTTTCTTCCCTTGCCTTTTTTGAACTCGACAACTTTGCATAAAGCTTGATTTTAGGATTATCCTTACTTGCTATGTGCATAAAACCAACCGCTTTCCCATTAAATATCCATCCGTTTATGATTCCCCATTAAACAACAAAACACGCAAGTATTAAAACGTGCGTGTTAAATATTGTATTAAAGTGCAGCCTTTGCTTTTTCTGCAATAGCTGTGAAACTTGCAGGATCGCTGATAGCAATCTCTGAAAGCATCTTTCTGTTAAGAGTGATTCCTGCTTTCTTAACGCCGTTCATAAATGTTGAATAGTTCATACCGTTAAGCTGTGCAGCAGCAGAAATTCTTGTGATCCAAAGTCTTCTGAAATCTCTCTTCTTCTGCTTTCTTCCGATATAAGCATACTGTCCTGATTTCATTACGGCCTGTTTAGCCATTTTAAAATGCTTGCTCTTTGCGCCGAAATAGCCTTTTGCAAGCTTAAGAGTTTTATTTCTTCTCTTACGAGTCATCATTGCTCCCTTTACACGAGCCATAGTTATTACCTCCTGAAATTTTAATTAAATTTGTGTTCCCTACAACTCGTTATTATTTGTAAGGGATAAGTGCCTTTACGTTCTTGATATTTGAATCGTCAGCATAAGCAGCACCACGAAGAATTCTCTTACGCTTGTGAGCCTTTTGAGTCAATCTGTGTCTCTTATTTGTGTGCTGAAATTTAACCTTTCCGCTGCCTGTTACTGAAAAACGCTTTTTTGCACCGGAATGTGTTTTAATCTTTGGCATATTATTTATCCTCCTTAAATTATTTACTGCTCTTTGGAGAAACGAACATTACTAAGCTGCGCCCCTCCATTTTTGACGGCTTGTCAACAACTCCAACTTCTGAAATTGCTTCCTTGAATTTCAAAAGAAGCTCTTCGCCGAACTGCGGATGTGCAACCGTTCTCTTACGGAATCTGACAGATACCTTAACCTTATCTCCACCGTTTAAAAACTTGACAGCCTGATTAACCTTTGTGTTAAAATCATTAGTATCAATAGTTGAGGACATTCTTACTTCCTTAACATCCATGACCTTCTGGTTTTTCTTAGCTTCCTTCTCACGCTTAGCCTGTTCAAAACAGAATTTGCCATAATCCATAATTCTGCAAACCGGCGGTGCTGCCTGAGGAGCTATCTTAACAAGATCCAAGTCCTTTTCATAAGCGATTTCAAGCGCCTGTTTAGAGGACATGATTCCAAGCTGTGTTCCGTCGGCATCAATGATACGCAATTCCTTGTCACGAATTTCTTCGTTGATCTGATGTTCTTTGTTGTTGCTAATGACAAAGCACCTCCAAAAATAAAATAAAAAAACGGGTACAGAAATTAATCCATACTCGCATAAACAGCCTAATAAAATGCAATTCATGTTTACCTCTCCACAGTGTCCAAATGCACGCACGAGGTGAGAACGGATAAATGTTCTGCTTTGTTTCTAAAATATTATACAACACTTCTCTCCATTTGTCAAGCACTTTTTAAAAAAATATTAAATTATATTTTTTCCGTTCAGAACCCTTTTCATTCAACAGAAAATATGTTATAATCAATTTACAAAACTTGTATTGATATGGAGGTTTTTATGGCTGACTTAAACGCTTTGAAAGATAAATTTGTAACAATATATAAAGAAAATATAACCCGTCCCGGTTCTGACCGTCTTCTTGAATATCTTCTATCTGACAGCAGCGACTTTTTCACAGCTCCCGCTTCTACCAG
>CAMWVM010000187.1 GCA_947177715.1 uncultured Ruminococcus sp. | reverse complement strand
CCGTATGTTCGGTAACGTAGCAGGCGGTGCAGTTATCACAGGCTTGATTTACGGCGGCTTGAGCTTTGTATCTCAGGCACTTCATGTATCGTTTAATATCGGTGCATTCACTATTGATTTAGCGCAGATTTTTACCCCAGCGGTTTTGTCAATGTATTTTGATTTGTTCTCCGGATGTATTCAGGCGTATATTTTTGCAATGCTGACAATGGTTTATGTAAGCAGTGCTGCGGAAACAGAATAAAGTTAATCGGTGCTTAGGCACACAAATATATTAGTAAATCAATCAGTAAATAATTAAAATGGAGGATTTCTTATGGAAAAAGCTATTGTTTTGGGATGCTCAGCTATTGGTGCAGGACTTGCAATGATCGCAGGTATCGGACCTGGTATCGGTGAAGGTTATGCTGTAGGTAAGACTATTGAATCTATTGCAAGACAGCCTGAGGCTAAAGGCGACTGCACAAGAACAATGTTTATCGGTGTTGCTATGGCTGAATCAACCGGTATTTATGCTTTCGTTGTTGCTTTGATTTTGCTGTTTGCAAATCCGTTTATCGGAAAACTTTAAATTTAATGCTTGCAAATCCTTTTTTAAAGGACAGGAGGAAGAGATAAATGGTATATGCAAAGGTTACGGACTTTTTGTCCATTGACCCAACCACAATTATACTTGTGCTGGCAAATACCCTTATATTGTTTCTGATTCTTAAGCATTTTCTTTTTGATAAGGTGAACAGCGTTATCGACAGCAGAAAAACTGAGGTTGAAGAAACTTTTAAACGTGCTGACGAAGCGGAGGAAAAGGCTAAAAAGCTTGAGGTTGAATATAATCAAAAGCTTAATGCTGCTAAAGAAGAGTCCGCAGAAATCGTTAGAAACGCTACTAAAAAAGCTCAGTCAAGGTCTGATGAAATTATTTCTGAGGCTAAGAATGAGGCGAGAGGCATTGTTGAGAATGCCGGAGCTGAAATAGAGCGTGAAAAGAAAATTGCAATTAATCAGATTAAGGATGAAATTGCCGGAATTGCTTTCAGTGCGGCTGAAGCAGTTATTGAAAAAGAACTTGATACAAAGGACAATGAAAAGCTTATTGAAAGCTTCATCGACAGTGTAGGTGAGTTGTAATGGCAGAAACATTGGAAATGGTATACGCATCTGCGCTTTTTGAACTTTGTATTGAAAACGGTTCACTGTCAGAGATATTTGATGAAATGTCACAGGTTAAAAATATTTTCAGTGAGAATGAGGAGTATCTTAAGCTTTTGTCTTCACCTCTTATATCAGAAGAAGATAAGCATGAGGTTTTGGAAAAAACCTTTGGCGGAAAGCTTGACGATATGTTTTTCGACTTTCTCTGCGTAATTTGCGATAAGGGAAGAATAGGCTTTTTCTCGGGTATTTTCAGTGAATTCAAGGAACTGTATAATAAACATATGAATATTCTTGAGGTTACTGTTGTAACTTCACAGCCTATGAGCGATAAAATTAAGGGAAAGCTAATTGATAAGCTCAGTGGTTCATCGGGAAAGAAAATTCTCCTTGATGAGCGTGTGGATAAATCTTTGCTTGGCGGTATTATTCTAAGATATGATAATACGGAAATTGATTCAAGTGTTAAAGGCAAACTTGATCAACTGAAAAAACAGATTGATTCCATAATTGCATAGACAGTCTGAAAGACAGTCAAAATTTATGAAAGGCATGGTCTTTTGTTATGAAATTACGTCCTGATGAAATAACAGGTATTATAAAACAACAGATAAAAGATTACCGTTCAAAGCTGGAGCTTGCTGATGTCGGTACAGTTGTGACCGTTGGAGATGGAATTTCCCGTGTTCATGGTCTTGACAGCTGTATGTCCGGTGAGCTGCTTGAGTTTGAAAACGGTACTTTGGGTATGGCGTTAAACCTTGAACAGGATTTCGTCGGCGCCGTTTTGCTTGGAAGCGACGATGGAATTAAAGAGGGCGGACAGGTTAAGCGTACAGAAAAAATCGTGTCTGTTCCCGTAGGCGATGAACTTTTAGGTCGAGTTGTAAATGCTCTGGGTGTGCCAATAGACGGTAAGGGAGCTGTGCTTGCAAAAGAAAGCCGTCCTATAGAAAGCCCCGCATTTGGAATTATTACAAGACAGTCGGTAAACAGACCACTTCAAACTGGTATAAAAGCTATTGACTCAATGATACCTATCGGAAGAGGTCAGCGTGAGCTCATTATCGGCGACAGACAGACCGGTAAAACTGCCATTGCCCTTGATACTATTATCAACCAGAAGGGTAAAGACGTTATCTGTATTTACTGTGCAATCGGTCAGAAGAGATCA
The DNA here is from genome assembly GCA_947177715.1 of uncultured Ruminococcus sp. Taxonomy (GTDB): domain Bacteria; phylum Bacillota; class Clostridia; order Oscillospirales; family Ruminococcaceae; genus FB2012. The sequence continues at coordinate 1,688 of CAMWVM010000187.1, read as the reverse complement.
ACTGTTGCGAATGTTGTGGATATTCTTACTAAAGCAGGTGCAATGGATTATTCTATTGTTGTTTCGGCTACTGCATCTGAAATGGCTCCGCTTCAGTATATTGCACCATATTCCGCTGTTGCAATGGCTGAGTATTTTATGCTTCAGGGAAAGGACGTTTTGTGTGTATATGACGACCTTTCTAAGCATGCTGTGGCTTATCGTACCATGTCTTTGCTGTTGAAAAGACCTACAGGACGTGAGGCTTATCCGGGAGATGTTTTCTATCTCCATTCAAGACTTTTGGAAAGAGCATGCAATCTTAATAAAGAATACGGCGGTGGTTCCATTACTGCACTGCCTATTATCGAAACACAGGCAGGCGACGTTTCAGCATATATTCCTACAAACGTTATTTCAATTACCGACGGACAGATATTCCTTGAGTCAGAATTGTTCTTCTCAGGTGTTCGTCCTGCTGTAAACCCAGGTATTTCAGTATCCCGTGTGGGTGGATCTGCTCAGATTAAGGCAATGAAAAAGGTTTCAGGTTCTTTGAAATTGCTTTATTCGCAGTATAGAGAGCTTCAGTCTTTCTCACAGTTCGGTTCTGACCTTGATAAGGATACAAAGGAAAGACTTGCACAGGGTGAAAGAATCGTGGAAGTTCTAAAACAGGGAAGAAATTCACCTTTGTCAGTTGAACATCAGGTTATTATCATTTATGCGGTAGTAAATAATTATCTTAAAAAGATTGCCGTTGAAGACATATCTGAATTTGAAAAGGATTTATTTGATTATATTGATTCAGCACATCCTGATATCACACAGTCGATTCGTGATACAAAGGATTTGACTAAGGAAAATGAAGAAAACCTCAAGACTGCTCTTGAATTGTATGTTGAAAAATTTTTGCAGTCTAAATGAATTAACGAATTAAGATAAGTGTTTTGTTCAGAAAGGAATGAGTTTTTATGGCTTCCGCTAATATGAAGGACGTAAAGCGCCGCATAAAAAGCGTGGAAAGCACCATGCAGATAACAAAGGCTATGGAGCTTGTGGCATCTTCTAAAATGCGAAGAGCCAAGGAACGTGCTGAAGCGGCTCAGCCTTTTTTCAAAGCGCTTTATGATACTATGAGCGATATATCCATGGACAGTGCTTTTAAGTCAGCTTATACGAGAACATCTGAATCACAGTCTTATCTGTTGTTGGTTATCGCCGGCGACAGAGGACTTGCAGGCGGATTTAACTCAAATGTTTTGAAGCTTGCAGTGTCCCGTGCTGATGCGCTGATTGAGCAGGGTATCGCTGTTAAGATAATGCCAATCGGCAAAAAGTCTGTAGAGTTCTTTGAAAAACGTTCTTATGAAATTGCAGAAGAATATCAGAACATTGCAGAGGGCATTGATACTTATGAGGCTTCTGATATTGCTGATACAGTAATTGCAGGCTTCAATGAGGGTGAATATGATAAGGTTGAACTGATATATACAACTTTTGTTTCAGCACTTACACAAACACCTGTGGATGTTCAGGTGCTTCCTGTGGAGCATCTTGATAATGGCACTGAAAATAAAGCAAGAGCATTGACAGTGTATGATCCGTCCCCCGAGGCAGTGTTTGACGGCATGATCCCTCAGTATATGAGCGGTCTTATATATTCTGCAATAGTTGATTCTTATGCTTCTGAGCAGGCGGCAAGACGT
>CAMWVM010000186.1 GCA_947177715.1 uncultured Ruminococcus sp. | reverse complement strand
ACTTGCCGAGCAGTAACCTGTGTTTGTACTTGCCGAGTAGTTACCTGTGTTTGTATCTTTTTTATCCTTTGTTTTTGCGAGGATAAAATCAACACCAGCTTTAATAAAATCACCAAGACTAAGCACTGCACCAACCTTTAATTTTGTTGTGCAATATTTTCTGTTATCATCAGTTTCCGCTTCGTTAAGAGCTTCCACTTCGGCATACTTATTTAAATTGCCATTTTTATAGCATGGCGGATAATAATACCATACATCAAAAGGATTTTCACAAAAGTGCATACCGCTTTCGCATATTTCAGCCTTATCCTCTTCAAAAATCGTATTTTCTTTGTACTGCTTCCCTCTGCATTTTAAATCCTTGTCAAATCCTTTATAGCCTTTCATTTTTTGTCCTCCTTATTTTTATATTTTAAATTTCAATTCTCTTATGCATCTCAATCCTCACCTCACGTATGTGAGGCGATGTTGTCTTTATCTGCTTGTGTGATGCCCTATACAGTACTGAACTTGTTTTTTGCATCTAAAATACAGTAAAGTTCATTACTGTATTTTTATCTTAACATATATCAATAATTTTGTCAATACCTTTTTATAAAAAACATACTGTATTGCACTTAAATTTGTATAAAATAAAAGGCTTTCACCTTTTATTCAGTTATAAAGCGTTTGTATTGTGCAAATTCATTATATAAATTATAATTTGAATTATAATTGTAACCTAATCTATCATGTGCTATTTTTGAAATATTAATTGAATTTATATTTATTCCATAATCACGCTGTAATTTAAATAATTTATAAAACATTCCAGATTTATAAATTTGATTTGCGTTATATATATAGTGAGTAACAACTGTTTGTATTTTTCTACAAAGATTATTTCCTGTTGATCTACTTCGTATAATTGATTCATTCTCATCTATTACTAACTTATAATCATCAATTTGAGACATATCATTAGGTTGTCTAATAGAATAATCTTTCTTTCCATCACTATATACTTTAAGATATTGACTTTGGACATTTAAGGCTAATTCATTTTTTATATATATTGTACTCTCTTTATAAATAGGATCGTTTAAACAATATGTTTTGTCTTTAGTACATATTTCACTTCTTGCTACATTATAATCTAATCGTTTTAATTCTGCTATAGTTTCCTTATCTAATCCAACCCAAAGTAAATAAGCAAACAGTTTAGCCATTAAAAAATTATTGGCATCTTGTCTGTTTTTCCATATATGATTCTTCTCAATATGATACTGCAATTGTTCAAAAGAAATATATTTGCATACATAAGGTATTTGAGAAACATCATAATCAACATTACAATAATTTAAAAAATTTTGAAATAGTAATTTAAGTTCTCTATAATATTGATAATCACTTGCACTTTGCAATGATTTGGCAATATTTTCTACCATATTATGTTCTTGATTACATAAAGAATTTATAAGCTTTTGTTTAGCAACGTTAACTCTATATTCAGTTAAATTATTACTTATTAAATGTATATATTCATTGATATAATTTTCTATTTGCTGAACATCCACATCTTTTATATTCAATTTCATCACCACCTAACTTTACCTTAACATAATTTGCTTTCAAAGTCAAGCAGCATCCAAAACTGACAAACCCATAGAAATACATAACGCCTGATTGATTCTTTGCATAGTATTAGAAGTAAAAGTTCCAATATGTTTAATAAGACGTGATTTATCTATCGTTTTTATCTGTTCACAAAGTACTGTGCTGCTTTTTGTCAGCCCTCCTTCAGTACCTACATCAACATGAGTTGGTACATATCTTTTCTTTTGAGATGTCATTGGTATTACTATTAAAGTAGGACTATATTTATTGCCAGTATCGTTTTGAATAATGACAACTGGACGTAATCCTCCTTGTTCAGAACCAATTGTTTCAGATAAATCAGCCATATAAATATCACCACGCATAATATCTACTTTCTTATTAATAACCATAAATTAATTCGTTCCTTTCAAATTATTTTGATTATACATGTTTCTTTTATATAGCTATTATATCAATACAGTGATGAACTTTATACAGTTTTTTGTTATTTTTTTATGAATATCTATCAAATATCTCGCAATTTTCGACCATGACACCAAAAACATTTAAATCAAATCCAGATTCAATCTTTGAATATGTATAAAAATCACATATTCTCTTAATTTGTCTTGTAGTATCATCTATATTATCATACAGTTTACATTTGCTAACATACTTATTTGCATAGTTATCCCATAATCCTATAAACACTTCATCTGAATCTATGTCTAAAAAGCAACATAAAGAACTGCTTCTATTATATCTATATATTGGTTTATCAAATAAATGACTTTCAAAACTACAACCATTTAACCATTCAGCATAAAGTTTTTTTAGTTCCCATAAGTTCTCTGATGTAAGTTGCCCAAATTCGTATGCGTTTAATACAATACAAATTTCTTCGTTTGTTTCATATGATTTTTCAAAATCTATGTAATCAATATTAAAAATGTTACCATCAAATATTTTAAAAGATTGAGATGTTATATTTTTGTCAATCTCACATTTTACATTAACTACAATGTCATCACCATATTTTATACATAAAATATTATTGTACCATGCATATTTTGGAAAATCTGTAGATAAAAATGAAAGTCCTTGTTTTTGTCTTCTCAAATCTAATTCTGTAGCTAGGTCAATAAGATATTTCTCCATAATTATGTCTTGTGTCCTGTCTAATTCGATACATAATTTTGGATGCACGTATTTTTCTAAAGTTAATGGCGACATTTGAAAAATATTAATATTAGGTTCAGTTGTATATTTTAATCCAAAACCCAATATCTTTTCATTATTGACATTGTTACTCATAACAAATCGATTAAAGCCTTGTTTTTGGATATGGTTTAAAATATCTTCTAACTTCTTATTGTTTTGCAAATCTGCTCATCCTTTCTAATTTTTTATTTCTTTACTTTTGTCAAATCTTGTTATATAATAAATTTACAACTAGAAAGCACCGCCTTCCCACCTTATCAGGTTATGATGTTTTATGTTTCTAACAGAACTTAAATAATATTTTTTTGAAAGGTCAATGCTTTATAGTTAACACTTTGTCAAGCCTGCTTTTGATTTTATTTCCTCTTACTCTATTTGGAACATGTATTTATATTATAAAATGCTGTCTAAATAACAAGATACATAATGTAAAAATTGAAGTATCATTTAAAAAGATTTCAATTAACATTGTTAAAAATAATAATCAAAAGCAAAACTTGATTTATGATAAGCCTCTTATGTGTGATCTATACACATAAGGGGTTTATTGCTTAATTGCCCTCTTTCTTTTTATATTATTTCCAAATTTCTTCCTAAAATATCAGAACGTCCGTTCGAACTATATATACTATACCGCAAACATTAGTTCTCGTCAAGCTTTATGCGTACAATAAAACGGACTATAAAATTTACATTTTATTGCATAATTTAAATTTAGCCTTATTTTACGCTTTTAATTGCACCATAATAATCATTGCCCTCTTTTAAAATCGGCATATTGCACAATTTATTACACTTTCTCTTGTTCATATTTAACAAGTACAAAACAAATCAACAACTTCTTTACCTAAATTAAGTTTAAGCCATTCTTCTTTTAATTTGCAAGGACTACATTTTGAATAGTGTTGTAATGTAGTTTCAAGATTAACATGACCAAGAGCCATACTTGCCGCTATAACATTTCGTGCTTCTTCAACTTTACCCATAGATACAGAGATAAAGTAAGAAAACGTTTGTCGCATTGCATGGGAACTATAATGACCAATAATATTAAATTTGTCGGCTTCGGTTTTAAGCCAACGTGTAATACTACCTACAAGCATAGGAGTAACTTCCCTTTCCGTTCCGTCTGGTCGATATCTTTCACCTGTAATTATTGCATCTACAACTCTACCTTTTTGATCATAAATAAACCTATCTAAATATGCCTTACGATTTC
>CAMWVM010000185.1 GCA_947177715.1 uncultured Ruminococcus sp. | reverse complement strand
CACTTATAGTCCCCAAAGGGGTGTTTTTTGCACGCAAACGTGCAACTATGAACAAAAAAGTTTTTAATTAAAATATTTTTTGTATTTATGTACAAAATTACAAATTTGTTTTTGTGTAATATATACAAAATGATCTTAATAGTCTTTTAACACATTATAGCATAAAAAAGTTCCAAAAGCTATAGCAATTTTAAAAAAAGTGTGATATAATAACTGAGTATTGTATTGTATCCCAAAAGCGGAAAGAAATAAGTTGGATTTCTTTTTGTGAGCAGGGAATAATAACAAGGAGGAAATTTAATATGAAAACAACAATCAAGACTAAGCAGCTTGTAATTCTCGGACTTATGACCGCAATTTTGCTGCTAATGGCATTTACGCCTCTGGGGTATCTGAATATTGGGCCTTTGGCAATTACATTCAATGTTATTCCAGTAGCACTATCTGCAATAGTTTTAGGACCTGTAGGCGGAGCAGTCGCAGGAGCCGTGTTTGGATTAACGAGTTTTTTGCAGTGTATCGGTGTAGGCGGAACAAGCGCAATGGGTGTGATTTTATTTGATATCAATCCAATTTTTGCGTTTATTCAGCGTTTCATACCACGTGTTTTGGACGGAGTACTTATAGGACTTATATTCCGAGGGGTAAGAAAGCATACGAATACTTATGTGGCAAGTGCAGTAACAGGTTTCTTTTCTGCATTTTTAAATACGCTTTTCTTTATGACGTTTCTTGTTGTACTTTATGGTAACACAGATTATATTCAGAGTCTTATTAACGGAAGAAACATAATAGTGTTTATTTGCACTTTTGTAGGAATAAATGCTGTATGCGAAATGATTTCTTCAACAATTATTACAGGTGCTGTGGGAGCGGCACTTTATAAAGCAAGACTGATTCCCAATTCATCTCGTTCTAAAATCTGAGCGCAGATAAAAAATTAAATATTTATTTGTATTTTCAGTGAATTGAATTTAATTTAAGAAACTTCTTTCAATTCGTATTGTATCCGAGAGCTTCGGAATAATAACTTTTTCAGAAAGGATAATTTACATGAAAAATACATTAATTACACTTTTAAATCAGAAGCAAACCGGCGATAAAATAACAATGCTTACTGCTTATGACTATTCGACTGCACGTCTTGTTGACGAGTGCGGAGTGAATTCGATTTTGGTAGGAGATTCACTCGGTATGGTTATGCTTGGCTATGAAAATACACTACCTGTAACAATGGAGGATATGATTCACCATACCAAAGCTGTATCAAGAGGAGCAAAAAATGCTTTTGTGGTAGCTGATATGCCTTTTATGTCATATCACGTCTCTGTTGAACAAGCACTGACAAATGCGGGACGTCTTGTAAAAGAGGGAGGAGCACACGCTGTAAAGCTGGAAGGTGGAACAGATTTCTGCGATAGAATTTCAGCCATATCAAAAGCCTCAATACCCGTTGTCGCTCATTTAGGCCTTACTCCGCAATCAATAAATTCATTCGGCGGATTTAAGGTTCAGGGTAAAAGCCTTGAAAAAGCCGATAAAATTGTAAAGGACGCTCTTGAGGTTGAACAAGCGGGAGCTTGTGCGTTGGTTATTGAATGTGTTCCTGCAAAGCTTGCAAAGCTTATAACCTCTCTTTTAAAAATTCCCGTTATCGGTATAGGGGCAGGAGCTGATTGTGACGGACAGGTTCTTGTATATCAGGATATGCTGGGAATGTTTTTTGGATTTGCTCCCAAATTTGTAAAACAATTTGAAAATGCAGGCGATGCAATGAGAAGAGGATTCTCAAAATATATAAACGAAACTAAAAGCGGCGAATTTCCTTCAGAGGAGCATTGCTTTGGAATAAACGATGAAATTATAAAACAACTGAATAATAAATACGGAAGGGAGGACTGAACTATGACAATTTTAAAAACTGTTGCCGAGGTTCGTGAGGTTGTTAGGAGATGGCATTCACAGGGATTATCAGTGGGGTTGGTACCTACTATGGGTTATCTTCATGAAGGTCATGCAAGCCTCATTGATAAATCGGCAGAACAGAACGACAAAACAGTGGTTTCTGTATTTGTGAATCCCATGCAGTTCGGACCTTCCGAAGATTTAGACAGCTACCCAAGAGATTTGAACAGAGATGCTGATATAGTATCTGCTCATGGAGGAAACGTTATTTTTAATCCAGAGCCTGAAGAGATGTATCATTCGGATTTTTCATCATTTGTGGATATGACTGTGCTTACTGATGAGCTTTGCGGATTAAGCCGACCAGTGCATTTTCGCGGAGTATGCACAGTGGTGACAAAGCTGTTTAATATCGTAAAACCCGATAGAGCATATTTTGGTCAGAAGGACGCTCAGCAGCTTGCCGTAATTAAGCATATGGTCTCCGATTTGAATATGGATATTGAAATAATTGGCTGTCCGATAGTTCGTGAAAGCGATGGATTGGCAAAAAGCTCAAGAAATACATATCTAAATCGTGAAGAAAGAAAAGCGGCAGTGGTGCTTTCTGAAACGATAAAGCTTGGGGAAACTTTAGTTAAAAACGGTGAGACTGATTGTGCTGGAATTTTAGCCAAAATGAAAGCTAATATTGATAAAGAACCCCTTGCCGAAATTGATTATGTTAAAATAGTTGACGCTTCAACTATGCAGCAGATTGAAAAAATAGATCGTCCCATTTTATGTGCAATGGCGGTATATATCGGAAAAACTCGCCTTATTGACAACTTTTTTACTGAATAGGCTGGTGATGAAAAATGATGTTATCTATGCTTAAAAGTAAAATTCACCGAGCTGTTATAACACAGGCAGAGCTTGATTATGTGGGAAGTATTACCATTGACGAAGATTTAATGGATTCAGCAGGACTAATTGAGTATGAACATGTCCATATTGTAAATGTAAACAATGGCAGCCGCATTGAAACCTATGTTATCGCAGGAGAACGAGGCAGCGGAGTTATATGTCTTAACGGTGCGGCGGCAAGATCGGGACAAAAGGGAGATCATGTTATTATAATGTCCTATGCTGACATGGACGAGGAAGAAATAAAGGTGAATCCCCCAAAGGTTGTGTTTGTAGATGATCAAAATAGAATCATCCGTACCACAAGATATGAAAAACACGGGAAACTTATAGACGTTTTGGAGGAAAAATAAAAATGGTTTTGGCGGTAGATATAGGAAACTCCAATATAGTTCTGGGCTGTTTTGAAGACGAGAAAATTCTTTTTACTGAAAGACTTTCTACAAATCTTCAGGCAACAACTTTAGAATATACAATAATGATAAAGAATATACTCGAACTTAATGGTTTTAACGATTGCAGCTTTCAGGGGGGGATAATCTCTTCTGTAGTGCCTTCGGTAACGCTTGCTGTTAAAGCTGCCATGGAAAGATTGACGGATCATCGGGTTATGGTTGTAGGACCGGGAATAAAAACCGGCTTGAAAATACTTCTTGATAATCCGGCACAGCTTGGAAGTGACAGGGTTGCAGACGCTGTGGCTGCCATAAATGATTATCCTGCTCCTATCATAATTGTGGACATGGGAACGGCAACCACAATTTCGGTAATAGACCGTGATAAAAACTTTTTGGGAGGAATGATTCTTCCGGGACTGAGAGCTTCTTTGGATTCTCTGACAAATCGAACATCTCAGCTTCCTAATATAAGTCTTGTTCCACCGAAAAAGATTATTGGTTCTAACACAATAGACTGTATGAAAAGCGGTGTAATTAACGGTACAGCTTCGAGCATAGACGGAATCATTGATCGTATAGAGGACGAATTGGGAGAGAAATGTACAGTTATTTCTACCGGCGGAGTATCACAGACTATAATACCATTTTGCAAGAAAGATATTATTCTTGATGATCAGCTTCTCTTAAAAGGGTTAATGATTATTTATAATAAAAATAAATAAATTTATAACTTAGGCAAGATGTCCCACTACACCTGTCTCTAATACACATATGACGCTACCGAAGAAAAGTCTAGTGTAGATCTCGGTCGACGACCTAT
>CAMWVM010000184.1 GCA_947177715.1 uncultured Ruminococcus sp. | reverse complement strand
GTGGCGGCGGACAACTTAGTCTTTCAGTGGGGGCAATCCCCCACTGAAACCCTAAAGGGCTAACGCCCAGTCGTTTGTTGAATGACGGGGCGATGCCCCTTATTGAAAAAAATTGCATAAAAAAAGGGCGGAAATAATCCGCCCTTTTTTATGGTTTGCTGATGATTAGCAGCCGCAACCGCAGCCGTTATCGCATCCACAGCCATTGTTTCCGCAACCGCCGAAGCCGTTACCACAACAAGAAATAATGAGAATAAGAATAATAATCCACCAGCATCCGCCAAATCCGCAACCGTTCATAAAAAATATCTCCTTTTTGTGTAAATTTTAAGACTGCAACCGATTTAATTATCTGCTGCTTAAGTCTTATATTATAGTGTATGAAAAATAGAGAAATGTGTTACAAAATTTTTGTGAAAGCAAAATTTGTCCCTTGCATAAACTGATAATAACGGCAAAACAATGGGATTTTTTATTATCTGAGCATAAATATTATAATTAAGGTCAATGATTTAGTCAGACATTGTTTTGCAATGTATAAACTATTATAGAAACAGAGGGTGATTAAATGGGGATAACAAACCGCAGCTTTGAAATTGACAGATTCACCAAAAAAGGTCGTGAAATCATCAGGGGTGCAGTAAACTGTGCCGGCAACTGGGGGCATACTTATATAGGTTCAGAGCATATCCTTTTATCTATTCTTGAAGAAGGAACATCAACTGCAAACTCTATACTATTGAAACACGGCGTTATTTTTGAAGATATACAAGAACAGATAATGCGAATAATCGGCAAAGGAACTCCTTGCCGTCTTAATCAAAATGACTTTACTCCCACTGCCATTAATATTTTAAAAAGTGCATGCAATCTTTGTGAGAACTGTGGCGGAAAGCAGGTAGGGTCAGAATATATCCTTGCCGCTATGCTTCATCAATCCAGCTCGTGTGCTGTGACCATGCTCAGAGAACTGAATGTTAATATAAATAATATTTATTCCGACTGCACCCTTTCCGACAGCGGTATTTTTATTGAACAAAACTATGTTAGATTGAAAAATCTCGAACGTTTCGGCAGAGAATTGACAAGAAAAAATGTTTGTGAGTCCTTTGATCCGGTTATTGCAAGAGAAAAAGAAACATCTCGTATTATGGAAATTTTATGCCGCAGAACCAAGAACAATCCCTGTCTTATCGGCGAAGCGGGAGTAGGAAAAACTGCGGTCGTGGAAGGTCTGGCAATGAAAATACTTCAGGGAAAAGTTCCTGATCTTTTGGCGTCCAAAAGAATTTTTGCCCTTGATCTGACATTACTTCTGGCAGGTGCAAAATATCGAGGTGATTTCGAAGAACGTTTAAAAAGCTGTATGGACGAAGCAGAAAATGCAGAGAACGTTATTCTTTTTATAGATGAAATTCACAATATAATGGGAGCAGGCGCTGCCGAAGGCGCAATAGACGCTGCAAACATACTCAAACCCCAGCTTGCAAGAGGAAAAATACAGATTATCGGCGCAACCACCTATGACGAATATCGACAGAACATAGAAAAGGATTCTGCAATGGAACGGCGTTTTCAGACTGTAAAAATTGAAGAGCCTACTGCGGAATGTACCGTCAAAATTATAAAAGGATTATGCGGAAAATATGAAGAACACCATAAAATGAAAATCCCAGACAGCGTGATAGTCAAAACAGTAGAATTAGCACAGCGATACATTCCTGATAGATATTTTCCCGACAAAGCAATAGATATATTGGATGAAGCCTGTGCCAGTGCAAGAATCAGAAATCCACAAGCTAAATCAGATAAGAAATATGTATCTCAGGTTTTTAACGATTACGTTTCCGGAAAAATATCTCGTGAGGCATACATTACAGCAATTACAAACAGAAGCACCCCGAAACCTATAACTCTTACAGACAAACACGTCTGCTCGGTAGTTTCCCGCTGGACAGGAATTCCATGCGAGGATATTGACGCAGATGAAATGCAACAGCTCCAAAATCTTGAATTAGTATTGGAAAAAGAAGTGTTAGGCCAAAAGGAAGCAATCAAATCTCTTTGCTGTGCCATCCGCCGCTGCCGCACTGGTTTAAAAGATGACAGACGACCTATGGGCAGTTTCATATTTCTCGGTACAAGCGGAGTTGGAAAAAGCCAGCTTGCAAAATCTCTTGCCAAAGCACTGTTTCACAGAGAAGACGCTCTGATAAGAATTGATATGTCGGAATACATGGAACGCCATAATGCCTCAAAATTAATCGGTGCACCTCCCGGATATGTAGGTTACGAAAGCGGCGGTATATTAACAGAACAAGTAAGAAAGAAACCATATTCAGTGCTGTTGCTTGATGAAATTGAAAAGGCTCATCCCGATGTTTTCAGCATACTTCTGCAAGCCCTGGAAGACGGCTTTGTAACCGATTCCCAAGGTAAAAAAGTATCATTTTCAAATCTTATTATTATAATGACTTCAAATGCCGGAGCGAAAAAAATATCTTCCAAAAATAATATTGGTTTTGAAAACTCCAAAACTGCTCAACAAAAAAGAGAACAATTAAAAAAAGAAATGCTTGAAGAGCTAAAAACTTTTCTCTCTCCTGAATTTTTCAGCCGTATTGACGAAACCATTATTTTTAATACGCTTGAAACAGAAGAACTAACTGAAATAGCAATTACAGAGCTTTCCGGTTTAAAATCACGATTAAAGAAACTGGGATATGATTTTATCTTTGATGAAAATACTGCAAAGAAACTTGCTGAAAAATGTGATTGCAGTGAATCTGGTGCCAGAGAAATACGAAAAAACGTTGAACAAAACATACAAAATCTTATTTCTGATAAAATACTTGATGGTGCAGACAAAAGCATTCCTATGATATTAGAAATGTCAGACTGCGGAGAATATCAAATTAAAGAACACATTTCCAGCAGCTGCTGATTACAAAGGCATTTCCTCATAATGAGGAAATGCCTTTGCTTTAGTCTTCATAAAATATCTCTTGCAATTTGAAGGAAAAAGTGATATAATAACAAAATATTGTGAACGGAGGTGCCTTTTTTGAATAGCGAACTTGTTAAACTGCTGATAGAACTTCTAATCGGTTGTGCAGTGGTTATGGCTGTTATTGCTTTGATATGCATTTGCACGCCAAAGCTTGCAAGACTTATTTTAAAAAAACACCCTCGTCTTGCCGATAGTCCCGAAAGGGTGGAGGAAAATAACGCAGGCGATGTTCCTTCGGTCAAAGGACCTTACGATGCCCAAGAAGAAAAGTACGATTTAAATTATAAAATTTATCACAAAGATATATATGGAGTTGATTTTAAACATGGCAAAGAAAAACGAAAAAATGGTTGACGCAATAACCTCTATGAATGAAGATTTTGCAAAATGGTATACTGACATATGCAAAAAAGCTGAACTAATTGAATACACAAGCGTTAAGGGATGTATGGTAATTCGCCCTTACGGCTATGCAATCTGGGAAAATATTCAGAAAATCCTTGACGGAATGTTTAAAGATTTAGGGCATGAAAATGTTTGCATGCCGATGTTTATCCCTGAAAGCCTCTTACAAAAGGAAAAGGATCACGTTGAAGGTTTTGCTCCTGAGGTTGCTTGGGTAACTCACGGAGGAAGTGAAAAGCTTGAAGACAGACTTTGCGTTCGTCCAACCTCTGAAACCCTTTTCTGTGAGCATTACTCAAATATTATACATTCATATCGTGACCTTCCTAAACTTTATAATCAGTGGGTTTCTGTTGTGAGATGGGAAAAGACTACACGTCCTTTCTTACGTTCAAGAGAATTTTTATGGCAAGAAGGTCATACCATTCACGCAACTGCTGACGAGGCAATCGAAGAAACTGAGAGAATGCTTAATTGCTATGCAGACTTCTGCGAAAAATCACTTGCTATGCCTGTTGTTAAAGGCAGAAAAACAGATAGTGACAAGTTTGCCGGAGCTGAAGCTACCTTGAAACTTATCCACATATCCGAGCCCACTAGACTCGGGACCAGAGGGAATG
>CAMWVM010000183.1 GCA_947177715.1 uncultured Ruminococcus sp. | reverse complement strand
GGAGTAAGCAGCATACATTCTGTGTCGTTTGTATCCAACATTTTCTTTATATATGTTTTATGTATTTTAAAAGAATTTTTATCCCAATCTGTATCAGAGTTCTCAGTAATAATATTGTACATATTATCAAGATTATTCTTGGTAATTGAAGTTTGCCTTAAAGCACTTACAACGAGCTGTTCCAGCGCTTCTCCCATAAACTTCAGATTACCTTCTTTTCCGGACTCAAACACCGGATACTGAGAAATAAGCCTGATTTGTCTTCCAACCAATGAAATTGCCTGACCAGAACGAATTGAAATATCATCTGCATCATTTTTTGCGATATAATATAAATCCTCCTCAGGAGTATAGATAATACCGCCAATCATATCTATAAGTCTTTCATACGCTTTATTGGAAACAGTCACATAATTGTCCACTTTTAGATTAAAAGTATCCTCCACAGCAGATTTAAGTTTTACAATGCCGCCGTCGTCATAGACTTCTCTGAAGGTTTTATCGCTTCCGTCACTTTTAATATATGATGACATAGGAATCAATACCACTTTATTAGTGTCGGGAGAAACTCTCACCACTGACATCTCAGCCAAGACGTTTTTACTGTTCACATGAGCATAAAGTAAATTAAACGATGCCACCGGCGTTGTATTATTCACCGGCTGAGGATCATTCATATCATTCAGCTTATCTATTATAAAAGAAGCTATAAGTCCAAACACTGCGATAAAGAGCATCAGTGTTGCGAAATAGACTAATGCTACTGGTATTTGAGATTTTCTTTTTTTGGCTTGTTTCCTAACTGGTTCAGACATAAACCTATCTCTCCTCAATACATTTAAAAATTTAAATAAATTAATTTAGACTAAAGATGTGCAAAAAGTTTTGAAAAATGTCAAAAAGCACTTGAACAATTATTGTTTTAGGTGTAATATAATATTTAGGTCATTTCAAATAAGGGCTTGCCCGTTTTCAACGTGGCAAGGTCAGCTTCAGCTGACGTTTTTAGTGGGAGTTTGTACTCTTACTAAAAACATAATGGCTCCGCCGCCACAGCTATCCGAAAGGATAGGTTGGCGGCTGGGGGGCATATTGCCTAAGTTATATTGCACCTGAATTTTGAATAAATATCTCAGAATCGTCAGACAAATAAAAAACAGGATTTTTATCAAGATATATTATATTAAGTTCAAGTCCTGCTCTTTTTGCCATGTTTATTGTCTGAAACGTACCGGATTTAGCATTCTCGTCTTTAATAACGCCAATTACACGGCGCGAATTTTCAACCATGAATCTATTGCGTTTCTGATAACAGTCACGGCTTTTTTTGTCACTGATATACACAATATTATTACAATCCCGGGATATCATACTGTAAACATACTGGTCGATCGGATTTGAAAGCTCCTTTACCCCCTGATTTTTATAAGGAACAGCACATATAAGTTTTAAATCCATGCCCTTTCTTGTTATAAGATTATAAACAATCTCGGCACAAATAAGGTCTACACCTTCCGCCATTCCTGATATAAATGTATCATAACCGTCATTTACGGCTTTTTCTATATACATTTGAAGGCTGCTCACAAGACACTTCATACCCTGTTTTCTGCGATCTCCTGAAAACGGCAAATCACGATTACGGTGACCTGTAAAACAACAGGTCTTATCTATATTCCAATATACCTGATTATTCATATCATTTACACCTATACTGTTAATTGAATATTAGTATAACACATTTTTTTACACTTTTCAAGGGATAGCAACAAACTTTTTACTCTTGAAAAAAGTATTTCAACAATGGGCATCGCCCCGTCACATGACCTGTTTAAAGCTGAAATCCAAGATTTAGGTATTAATTGATATTCCTTTTTAAACGGGACATATGACACAGGTCACAAACAATTATTCTATCACTTAAAACGGAGGCTTTTAAATGCACTATTTAAAAAGAACCTGGGCAGAGATAAATCTTGACAATCTTCGCACAAACATTGACAATTACCAAAAATATTTAGGAAACAAAACTGAACTTCTTTGTGTTGTCAAAGCCAACTGTTACGGGCATTGCGACGACGCTGTTGTCCCATATCTTGAAAAGGAATTGGGAGTTAAATGGTTTGCTGTTTCAAACATTTGTGAAGGTATAAAACTGCGCAAATTAGGGATCAAAGGAGAAATTCTCATACTTGGATATACTCCTCCTCAGGAAGCTGAAAATCTATCTGAATACAATATTATACAAGCCTGCACAGAGTATAGATATGCTGTTGATTTAAGCAAATATGCAAATGGGAAAAACATTAGGCTTCATATTGCTATTGACACAGGAATGACCAGAATAGGGTTTCGGGGGGACACTTCTGAGATATGCAGCGAAATTGAAAAAATAATTTCTATTGAGGGGATTTCTGCTGAAGGAATTTTCACTCATTTTGCTGTTGCCGACAGTAACGATAATGACGATAATGAATACACACAAAAACAAGCAGAAAAGATAATCGCAGTAGATGATGAACTAAAAAACCGAGGAATAGAATTAAAACATTGTCATTTCCTCAATTCTGCCGGCGGAGTTTATCACTACAATTCAAGAAGCAGTCTTGCAAGATTAGGAATCATTCTTTACGGACTTATGCCGAACCCACAAAAAGCTTTGCCGTTTAATCCTCTTCCCGTCATGAGCTTAAAGTCATGTATTTCTCAGGTTAAGACTGTTGAAAAAGACATTTGCGTCAGCTACGGCAGGACATACATAACCAAAGATAAAACTGTTCTTGCTACCATAACCTGCGGATATGCCGACGGATATCCAAGACTTCTTTCAAATATTGGCGAAGTTATTATAAACGGACAGCGTGCAAAAATTACCGGAAGGGTTTGTATGGATCAATTTATGTGCGATGTTACTCATATCCCGGATGTTAAGGCAGGCGACACAGTAACACTCATTGGAACAGAGGGCAACGAAACAATAACTGCTGATGATATTGCCGAAGCTATAGGAACTATTGGATATGAAATTGTTTGCGGAATCACAGCAAGAGTTCCGAGGATAATAGTAAAAGGCGGACAGGAAACGGAAGTTTTCGGCTAAATGGCCCTTGTCTTGACAAAAGAGCAAATTTATTATATCATTAATAAAATGAAAACTAATAGTAAAAATGCTTGGAGGAAACATTATGGCAAAATTTTGTACAAAGTGTGGTGCACCATTAGAAAACAATGCAGCTTTCTGCACAAATTGCGGTGCTCTTGTGGACACAAAAAACAACTCCGTAAATTTACATAAAAAAAGTACAGCTATTCTGCTTGGCGGAATATTGGCAGGAATAATAATTATAGTCATTCTGATTTCTTTGATTTTTGGCGGAGGATATAAATCAGCTATTGACAATTATTTCGAAGGCTTAGAAGACGCTAATGCAAAAAAATTTATGAATGCAATGCCTGAATGTCAGATAGAATATCTTGAAAAATCTTTTGAAGACTATGACGAATATGACTCACTCAAAGAGTATTTTGAATACTTACTTGAAGTAGCTTTGGACGAAGTCGAAGATGAATACGGCGACGACATAAGCATTTCATATGAAATAAAAGATAAAGAAGAATTATCAGATAAAGAGCTAAAAGATATAAGAAAAGAGCTCAGAAGCAATTATGACAATAATGATGTGGAAGTAACAAAGGGATATGAAGTCGAAATATCTGCTGAAATAAAGGGCGACGATGATTCAGATAACATGGATATGACTTTAAAGGTTGCTAAGGTTGACGGTGACTGGTGCATTGTCAACGGTGGTTTCTTACCAATGTAATAACAAAAAATCAGTATTGTCCAAATGTTTTTAACAGGGCGTATGAAAGGACTGTAAAATGAAATCGGTAAAAAAAACATTGTCTCTTATATCGGTTCTTACGATATTTTTGCTTATATGTTCATGCGGTACTGAGTCTGTGAAAACATCTATGAATTATGAACACCCTGTTATAACAATGTCCAGGGCTATTGACGCTATGGACAGCGTTTCATACCTCAACTGCTTT
>CAMWVM010000182.1 GCA_947177715.1 uncultured Ruminococcus sp. | reverse complement strand
GCTATCAATCCAGCTACAAAAGAACCAATTCATGTACCTGCTAAAAAAGTCCCTATTTAAAGCAGGCAAAGCTCTTAAGGAAGCTGTTGATAAGTAATTTCTAACAGATAAAAGGAGAATTTAATATGGCTACAACAAAGAAAGCCGTCGTTGAAGAAGCCAGAAAAGCTGAAAGCGCTGTAAAAGCACCTGCAGCAAAATCTGAAGAAACGACAAAAAAAGAAACTTCTGTTAAGACTGCACCAAAGGCAGAGAAAAAGGCTGCTGACAAGAAGCCTGCTGCTAAAAAAGCTCCTGCTAAGAAAGCTGCCGCTAAAACAGAGGTAAAAAAAGAAAATGTTGTTTTGCAGTTTGCAGGAAAAGAAATTGAAATTGATTCAGTTGTTGCTTCTGCAAAAGCTGACTTTAAAGCAAACAATAAAGGCTGCGTAAGATCAATTAATGTTTATGTTAAGCCTGAAGAAGACGCTGCATATTATGTTGTAAACGGAAAAGCAACAGGTAAAGTAAGCCTTTAAATTTATCGAACCGAAAGGGTATCGCTAAATGCGATACCCTCTTTTTTATCCCTCGTAATTTGAATTAATAACTAATGCTCTTTCAAACTCCTGCCTTGTATAACTGCGAGAAATATCACCTTTCAAAATCTCAATAATAACCTTTTCATCACCATGAATGTCAAACCAGTTGTCCGAGAAAACACCATCGCCGTTATTTAAATCAAGACAAACTGACTTCGCAAAGTTTTCCGCATGGAACTCAATAACAAACCTATCATCTTTTTCACTAATCTTGTACTGAATCTTAGGCGGCATAAATTCAAATTCCTTAGGTCTTACAAAAATCGTAGTACCCCTGCTTATAACCTTGCCATCGCTGATAAGACTGTATTCAAGATATTTTTCACGCATATCTTTCCTGCTCTTCAGATGTTTTGATAGATCAACAGAACCAATATCCCATGCCGAAAGCTGTAGGCATTTCGCTTCAAGCTCTCCGCTTTCAAGCACCTCAGCTTCATTATTCCTTAAATTCCATATAATCTTTCCTGAAAAATCATTCATCGTTTCATTGGATATATTGAAAATCGGATGAAGCATGTCTTTGTCCTCCACCGACAGCAATACAGGCGCATAAAATCTTCTTGCATAGTAGTGCAAACCTTTCCAGCGGTTGAAATAATCTATGCTTGACCAGGATATAACAGGATTTGAATCGTTGACCTGCCAGTATGCCGAACCCATACAGCGTCCCCTTGCACGCCTCATATGTTCAACACTGGAGCGTATACAGTCAGCCTGTACAAGCTGAGATGAATAAATCAAACGTTCAAAGCTATAGGGATATCTGGTCATCTGAGCTAAATAAAACATGATTTTTTCATTTCCCTCAACGCATTTCTGGTGTGCTTCCATAACAGGCGACATAAGGTCTAAATCACCCTTTTCAGAGTCTGCAAATTCCTTTATGGTCTTTATTGACGGAACAGACTCAAATCCATATTCAGAACAGAACCGATAATAATATTGCCTGAACGCCTCAATCGGTTTGAAATTGTGCCAAACATCCCAATAATGCATGTCACCTGCATGATTTGACGAGGAGTTATTAAATCCCCCACCTGATGACGGCGATGACGGCCAATAGAAAATCTCAGGAGAAAGCTCTTTTATAAGTTGTGGTATGATTTCTTCAAACTGCGTCAGATAATCTGCCTTAGACTGCGGATCTTCAGGTATACCCCAGCCCTCCCACATGGATTCAATTTCATTGTTTCCGCACCAAAGCCCTAAAGACGGATGATTTCTCAATCTTATAATATTATCCCTAACTTCTTCTGTAACAGTACTGCGAAATTCGTCTGTCAGCAAAAATGTCGAACAAGCAAACATAAAATCCTGCCATACAATCAAGCCGTTTTCATCACAGTAATCATAGAAATAATCATCAGGATAATAACCGCCGCCCCAAACTCTGATAAAATTAAAATTCGCCTTTTTGCATTGTTCCAGCAAAAGTCTTGTGCGTTCTTCGGAGCAGCGTGTGACAATCTGATCCTCAGGAATATAATTTGCTCCCATTGCAAAAATCTTTTTGCCGTTAAGCTTGAAACAGAATTCCTCTCCCCATTTGTCTTTGTCCTGACTTATTGTTAAAGTGCGTAATCCTATCTTGTGAACAGCTTCGTCGACGGTTACACCATCTGCATTTTCAAGGCGAACAATGCATCTATATAACGGCTGACCGCCGTATCCGTTAGCCCACCAAATCTGAGGATTATTAATATCGCATTTAATTAAACACCTGCCATTTAATAATACGGCTTTCTTTTTAGCTTTAACTTCACCCTCGGGGGAAATAACTTCAAGTATAATATTGTGATTTTCTGAGTATTCAGAATTCACTTCGCAGCTTAGCTCTACATTTCCTTCACTGTGCTCCTGAGTGAAATGCACGTCTAAAATTCTGCCGTCTGAAAAAGCAATTAGCTTTACATCACGCCAAATTCCCATATCCGGCAGCTTAGGACCCCAATCCCAGCCGAACATACAGTGAGCTTTTCTTATATGTGTATACCCCTCCATTGTAGTATTAACTCCCCACAACGGACGCTCTGCGTGTTTTTCAGCAATATATTTATTGGGAGATTTTATTTTTACAACAATATTGTTTTTGCCGAGTCTAACTGCACTTTTTACATCAAATTCCCATACCCTGTGCATATTGTCAGCACTGCCGACAAAGCTTTCATTTACATATATATCAGATAAAGTATCAATTCCTTCAAATCTAAGTATAATTCTTGAGCTTTGGAGGATTTCTTCATTAACATCAAATTCTGTAGAAAAATCATAGTCATCATCGCATATTTCCGTTGAAATATACTCATTCTCACGATAATAAGGATCAGGAATTTTATCATTCTCAATTAAAGTTTTATATACCGAACAAGGTACAGAGCATTCCAAACTCTCACTGCACTTCGCTTTGTTCATTTTCCATTTGTCATTAAGCAATAGAATCATAATGTCGCTCCCTTACATTTTATTAAAGCATATTAATAATGCTGCGTTTTACTTCTTGAAGTTCCTGTAGAAAAAGCCTATCCACATGGCTGAGTCTATAATTATTTTGATAAATCAACAAATCACGATTAGTCTTTTTCACATCTGAGCACTTGCGCTGTACTAAACCATAGCGCTCAAGAACCGCTTTGGGCAGAGGTGACACCCACATAAAAGCATCGTCAACAGAACTTAATATATCAAATTGACTTCCTCTTTCATATACAAAAATATGCTTTTTAGGGATGTTTATTTGCGTATTCCTTTTTTGAAATGCGGACGAAATATTGGGAACGGTATTGTCACCATGAAGGATTTCAACATAATTGTCAAGCATCTCTTCTGTAATAACCGGTATGCTTGCCAGAGGATTTCGCTTGCTGATAAGAAGCACATAATCATATGTCCATATTTCAGATGACTTGAGATTTTTTTCTTCTAAAACATTAGTAAAAAAGTTTTCATGCGGAAGACTGTATCTTATGATACCCATGTTGTATTCACATTCAACGACCTCGTTTATGGCGTCTATGGAATTAGTTTCTTTAAATTTGACTTCCATCTTGTCTGTCTTTTCTATTTTATTAAGAAATTCCGTAAATGCATATGTAATATAGCTTGCTCTTGGAAGCAGAAGCTGAAAATTAACGTGATCGTCAATATCCTCTTTATAAAGGTTCTCCATTTTATCCATCTGAACGATTATTGCCTTTGCATACTGTAAGAATTCTTTCCCTTTTTCAGTAGGAATAACACCTTTAGCAGAACGCTTGAAAATCGGAATTCCGACTTCCCTTTCCATTTCCTTAATTGCCTTTGATAAATTCGGCTGACCCATATAAAGCGCCGCAGCCGCCTTAGTTATTGAGCCTAATCTCTCCACTTCAATCATATATCTAAGATGAGTTAAGTTCACAGAAAATCCCTCTCCTTTTAATTTTCATATACCGGGAATGCAGTATGACACATATATAACAACGACTTATGTCCCCCAGCCTCCAACCTATCCTTTCGGATAGCTGTG
>CAMWVM010000181.1 GCA_947177715.1 uncultured Ruminococcus sp. | reverse complement strand
AGGGGGATTAATATAATCCATAAAAAAGTAACTAATACAATAAGCATATCAATGCAACTATATTAGGCAGAATAAAACAGAACTCAACCCATTAAAGTAATAAAATTAGGCTTTCTTTCTTTAAAATAACAAAGATATTTAAATCCTGCATTTATGGCGATGTCTGCACCGTCAGCTATACCTGCTCCCAAATCAGTTGTACAATGTGCGTCAGAGCCTATTGATAATATCTCTCCGCCTAAATCATGATACATTTTTATGTATTTTAAATCAGGGAATGTACTTCCATATTTTTGTCTAAGCCCGGAAGTGTTAATTTCAATTCCCTTTCCATTATGAATAAGTGTTACAAATATTTCTCTTATAATATCATAAAAAACCTTATTTTTTAATTCAATTCCGTATTCACCAATAATATATCTTAACGGATAAGTCAAATGCCCTAAAACGTCAAACTTATTCCATTTCACCATTTCAAGCATTTCCATATAATACATCTCAAGTAAATTATATATTTCAGATATTGAGAAGTTTTCATAATTAAAAAAAGCAAAATCATCATGATTTTTTATTTGGTGAAGAGAACCAATAATAAAATCTAAGTTCTCATTGGACACAACAGCTTCTGCACCCTCCCAGCCTTGAGTAGCCTGTCCAAGCTCAATACCGCAAATAAGATTTAACTTTCCTTCATACTTGAACTTTAACTTGCTTATGTTATTAACAGCATTATAAAACCTGTTTTTATAATCATACACTACAAAAGGGTCCTCAGATTTAGGAACTCCTTTTTCTCTGTAATAATCTTCTTCAAACCAAGTGCTGCATTCACAGTGGTCTGTTATTGCATATGCTGATAAACCAAGCTCTATGGCTTTTTCGCACATCGCTTCAGGGCTGTTCTCCCCGTCAGGTGAAAAAGTTGTATGGGTATGACAATCTATTAGTTTTAAACTCATATCAATCTCCTCAAAGATAGTTTTTACAAGTGATTATGATATGCAGCACTGCAAAAATAACAGCTGTAACCATTGCGGGATAATTTCTTAAATCCATTGCGGTCAGCAAGAAAAACACACAAGGAAAAGCGGCAAGTCCAATATAAACAAAGCAATTTGATATACACAAAAATAACAGTGCCCACATTATGTAATATGCAGTCAAAAATAAAAATGCACATATCAAAGTAAATCTACTTTTTGTTTGCCGTGTTTTGTTTTCATTAACTAAAATTAATAATGACACTATTAATAACAGACGAAAAATATTTTCAAATATATCAAGAACTCCAAATTCTCCGCCCTGTTCCAATAAATTTGCATTATGAGGTATAACGCTATACAAAATATTAGGTATAATTACCAAAAGGACTGCAATAAAACCTTTTAAAGAAAACCGCATTATATAATTATTAATCATTACATTATTTCACTTATATTTAGATTAATTATTTTTTCCTGTACATAATCTTTGTTTTTAAATCAACGCTATCATATCCCCAACGGAATGACATTCCTAAAGAAAATAGATAAAACAACGGAACAACTGCCATTATTATATATAAAGCAGGAGAAACATCCGCTATATTAGCAGTTGGTGCAACAAGGTCAATTATAGGAAAAAAGCATGCATTAAGAAGCTTATATGCAGGTAGAAAATTCCCGATTGCTCCTCCTTTTGAAATAATAAGAATACCAAGAAAAATGTAACTCGGACACATAGCAACAAGACCCATTGTATATCCCAAATTCCTACATGGTTCGGCTCCATGTAAATTTACTTTGTTATGACACATTGTACCCGTTTTCAATCCATAGTCAGCCATTACACATACAAGCATAAGTATTCCTATCACTGCAAATATAATATTTGCAGCAACACCGATAGCCGTTGCTGTCGCCCAGAAAAATAAGAATACAAACAATCCGAAAAGTTCAGCTTCCAACACTCTTAACAGTGACTTTAAAATTAAATTTCGTTTATTAATGATATTATCCATATTAATACTCCTATAAATAATTTATTTAATTATAGCATACCTGTTCCGTTTTTACAACAGAATTCATTAAATTCTTGTAATCATAAAAAAATTATGATATACTTAATTTACATTTCAAATAAGGGCTTGCCCGTTTTCAACGTGGCAACGTCAGCTTCAGCTGACGTTTTTAGTGGGAGATTATACTCCTACTAAAAACATAATGGCTCCCGCCGCCACAGCTATCCGAAAGGATAGGTTTGAGGCGGGGGACATCTTGCCTAAGTTATAAAAAGGAATGATATAGATGAGAAATGTAGTTTTTGTTACAGGCGGTTCGGGTGGAATCGGCAGTGAAATATGCCGTGAATTTGCAGCAATCGGATATCCGGTTGCAATAGGATATAACAATAATAAATCTGAAGCTGATCGGCTTGCAAATGAAATTAATCTTTCAAATGGCACAGCAATTTCAGTGAACTGTGATATTAATTCTAACGAAAGTATAGAATCAGCCGTAAAAAAAATCAATGACGAGCTTGGTGCTGTTGAAATACTTGTGAACAATGCCGGCATCTCAAATATAAATTTATTTACAGATTTAAACAATGAGGATATATATAAAATAATTAACATAAATTTGACTGGTGCAATGCTCTGTTCAAAAGTTGTGCTGCCTGAAATGATAAGACGAAAGCATGGCAAAATAATTAATATTACTTCTGTTTGGGGTGAAGTCGGAGCTTCATGTGAAGTTGCGTACTCTGCTGCAAAAGCCGGTATTATCGGTTTTACGAAGGCATTAGCAAAGGAAGTTGCACCAAGCGGAATAAGAGTAAACGCCGTTTCAGCTGGAATAATTGACACTCCTATGAACAATAGTCTAAATGACCATGATAAAGCTGATATAATCAACGAAATACCTTTAGGACGTATAGGCACACCGTCAGATATCGCCAAGTGTGTACGCTTTTTAGCAATAGAGGATTCCTCATATTTGTGCGGCCAGATTTTAAGAGCTGATGGCGGTTGGTGCAGTTAAAGCTTTATATTAACAGATTTATTCAATACAATACTATCAGGAGTTACAATGCTGTCAAAAGCAAGTATTTTAACTCCTTTTTTCTGTGCATCTTTTAATGCTTCACCAAACTCAGGATGAGTTTCATAATTGGGAGTAAAATACTTAACATCACTCATTTGTATCAAGAAAATTATATATGCTTCAAATCCTGCTTCAACACATTTTATCAGCTCGTTGATATGCTTGACTCCTCTAACTGTAGGTGCATCAGGAAACTTTGCAATTCCACTGCATTCAAGGGTACAGCCTTTTACTTCAACATATGCTTTTCTGTCCGAACTTTCAGATTCAACATAAAAATCAAATCTGGAATCACCAAATTTGCTTTCAGGCTTAACAAATGGATTATATCCCAAAAGCCCTCCTGCTTTTATCCACTCCTCCACAGCACGATTGGGAATTTGACTATCCATATTAATAAGACGTCTTCCCTTTTCAACCGCAATAAGATCGTAATGGGTTTTTCTATTAGAATTATCTGACTTTTCAAGATATACCGTTGCATTTGAAATGAGCAATTCTTTGCATCTTCCGGTATTTTTCACATGACAAACTTCAATTTGCCCATTAATATCTACATTTGCAATAAATCTATTGGGACGTGACTTAAAAACGCCTTTATGTATGTTTTTATATTTCACACTTATTCCTCCATAAATTAATCTTTAAACATTGTATCATATTTATGTAAAAAATGCTACATTAACTAAGCATCTTTTAAAATACAAGTATTCAAACAAAAATCTTTTTTGGTGTGCCTTACAATGGATTTACTTGTACCGGACGTCCCTGGCAAAACCCTGTAAGTACCATACAAACAGCACCAAGAGGATCTATATGCGAAAGTGAGTCTTTACTGATAACGTGGAGTATCATATCCCATTTTAGTCGCACTCCACGCATGCACAAATTCATGTATAGGAATAACCATAAACAATACGATTAAATGAACACCAATTTCAAGGATTTTTTCAACATTCATCTACAATGCCTCCAACAGAATTAAAGTATTTTAAGTATATACATTTACATTGTACACTATAGACTGCAAAAATTTAAGATTAATTTTGCAGAAAC
>CAMWVM010000180.1 GCA_947177715.1 uncultured Ruminococcus sp. | reverse complement strand
CTTATAATACTCTCCAAAATATTTTTCCATTATAGTATACAAGGTTTCTTTTCTGTAAAGGGAAATATTCGGTCTGTCCATAATTTTAAGATTTATGGAATATAAAGCTGTCATTGTTATAATTCCTGCCAAAATCGGCTGCACATTTAATTTAGTTATCAATATGCCTGTGACGCAGCCGGCAATAGCCCCTGCCAGCAAAGCAATCAATATACCTTGGATTGGATTGCCGTTATATGCATTCATAACTGAAACAGCAACACCTAAGGTAAAAGTGCCATCAACGGACAAATCAGGAATATCAATAATTCTAAAAGAAATAAAAATCCCTAATGCAAGCAATGCAAAAACAAGACCTTTTTCAAAAGTTCCCGTTACAACGCTTTCACTAAGCCGGGTATTAATTATCAGAACCAAAAATACTAACAGTATTATTTTTGGCAGAAATGAAATAATAGTTTTCTTATTCAGCTTCATATGTAATAATCCTTTCTCAGCAGTTTATATTATTATATTCAATAAAAAATAGTGAAGCAGATTACTCCACTTCACTATTATACACTGTTTTTACACTTTTTGCAATAGAATTATTCTATAATAATTGTTTTCTCGTTATTAAGAACATCTTCAGGGATTGCAATTCCGATTGCTTCAGCAGTAGACTTATTGATATAATTACTCAAATCTTCATTAAATACTTTTACAGGAATCTCAGAAGCTTTCTTTTCACCACTGAGGATCTGTGCAACCATATTTGCTGTTTCCTTTCCAAGGTCAGTATATTCAATGCCAACTGTAGCAAAGCCTCCATCATGAACCATAGAATCAGCTCCAACAAACATTGGAACCTTTGCCTTATTCATTACTTCAGTAACTGTACCCATAGCTCCGGCAATAGTATTATCATTTGGTGAGAATACAGCGTCACACTGATCGGCAAGTTTTTGTGCCGCTTCCTGTACTTCTGAAGTATTTGTTGCAGCAGCCTCTACTACCTTAATTCCTTTAGCTTCGCAATACTCTTTCACTTCCTTAAGGCATGAAACTGAGTTATCCTCGCCTGTATTATATAAATAACCAAGCGTTTTAATTTCAGGCTTTAATGTTTGAGCAAAGTCAAGAATCTTACTAATTGCCAGCTTATCGGATGTACCTGTTATATTGGCACCTGTTTTCTCGATTGAATCAACAATATCAGCCCCTACAGGATCTGTAACTGCTGAAAATACAACTGGGATTTCCTCAGAATATGGAGCTGCAAGCTGTGCACATGGAGTTGTGATTGCGACAATAACATCAGCACCGTCATCCTTAAACTTATCAAGGATTTGCTGAACAGTTGTTGCTTCACCGTTAGCCTGTTGAAGGTCAATAGTACAATTATCTCCGTCCTTATAACCCAGTTCACCCAATCTGTCCACAACAGCATCTCTTATTGTATTAAGAGACATGTGTTCCATAATCTGCACCACGCCGATTTTATAGTTCTTAGAATCCTCTGAATCAGAATCGGCATTAGACTCCTCTTTTACTCCACAGGAAGCAAAAGTACCCAGCGCCAAAGCTGTTGCAGTAAACAATGAAAGCATTTTTTTCAATTTCATATTAAATACCCCTTTCAACACATTAATACTATATTATATTAAAGCACATTATTGCTGTTTTGTCAAGGGCGGGAGCCTCTGAAAATGCTACATATAATTAACGATTGATGTCCCAGTACATGGGATATATTATACTATTTCTGTTTTATCTCTTATCTCAATAGCGGTAAATTTCCTGTCAGCTTGTTAATTTTTTTCTTATTACCACAAATAGCTATACCTAAATAATGAAGTTCAGCTTCAGAAGAATTCGCCATTTTTGCAATGAACTCATCATATGTTTTGCAACCTTGTGCTAAATCTGAGAAATCCACAACTATTAAATCACTATACTCATATTTTAACAATTTCAAACGTATTTGTTTAAGCAACTCACGATTCCCTTTTAGTACTGGAATAGGAAATTGTATTATACCAGAATGCATATTGTCATCTGAATCAAAAACGTCGTTTCCTATCACATCAGGCTTTTTCATACCAATAGTAATCCCAAGGACAGCTGCGGTATTAGCAATGACACCAAGCGGTAAACTATCATCCATAATTATTACGCATTTTTCATTCTCTACATTCATTCTGTTTTCCTCTTTTCTTAAATTTCAATCTGCTTTCCGAAAGAAACAAGCCTATTAGGGTAAAACCTATTCCTATCGCAGCTATCCATGTGATTTCTTCTTTTAACACAATAACTGATGTAACAACGGTAATGACAGGAACCATATAGATATACACACTTGTCTTAACAGCACCAAGCACTTTGACAGCATAATTCCAAGTAACAAAACAAAGGGCTGATGCACCAAGACCTAAATAAATAAGGTTTAGAGCATACTCTGGCTTTACAAACTTCTGCACATCAAATCTAAAATCCAACACAAAAAGGAATGGGAGCATGAAAAGTATTCCGTATGTAAATATCCTCCTTGTCGCCACAATGGTATTATATCCAAAACTACTGATTTTTCGTGTAAGTAATGAATAAACTGCCCATACGAATGCCGCAACAATCGCCAAAATATCCCCAAGAGGATTCAGTTCCAATTTTGAGCCGTTAAAACTGATAAGGCATATTCCTACCATAGCGACAATAAAACCTATAAAGAAAGGTGCTTTTAGCTTTTCTTCTGCTTTCATAAAAACATGAGATAAAACGGCAGTAAAAAACGGAGCAACTGAAATAATAACACCAACATTAGAAGCCATCGTGTAAGTTAAGGCAATATTCTCAAGTAGATAGTATAAGCATATACCGCACAGTCCCGCCGCAGCGAATGTAAGCTCCTGCCTTTTGTCCGTTATTTTTAAACGTTTGGGATAAATAATTATAAGCACAAACAGTCCGAGTAAAAATCTGAAAAACAGTATCTCTATCGGTGTAAAATCTGCAAGTAGTATTTTGGTAGATATGAAAGTTGTTCCCCATATCACAATCGTAATCAGAGCTGTGATATGCCCTGCGGTAGTTTTTTTATCCATGATTCTTGCCGCCCTCCTTGAAAATGCGTCTGTATGCGGCAGGCGACAATCCTATAAACATATTAAAAAAATTTGAAAAGTGGCTCTGGTCTGAAAATCCTGTCTGTAAGGCAGCGTCAACCGTGGGAACTCCTTGTTCCAGCAATTCTTTTGCCTTGCCTATCCGAATGGTTTGCAGATACCTGTATGGCGTAACTCCCTTTGACTTTGTAAACGCACGGAGCAATGTCGATTTACTAAGACCGCTGCATTTACAGAGGTTATCAAGTGTGATATGCTCTGCAAAATGGTCAGCCATAAATATGCAAGCCTTGTCTATTTCTTCGCTACACTCCGAAATACAGTTCTCAAAAGGTTGTCCATATTGTTCGATAAGCAGAGAAACAAGAAGTAGAAGCGTTTCTTCTTTTTCAAATTCTTTAGAGCCGACCATAATCATTTGATGCAAAGAATGAAGATAATTATTCAGTTCTTCATTTTTAATGACATTTTCAGAAAAGCCGAGTAGTGTCCTTTGTCCCGTAATTTCTTCTACCAATGACAGCATCGTTTCTTTTGAAATATTCAAGCCTCTGTAATCAAGTGTTCCTCCGTCACATTGCACACAGCTATGATTATCATTTGGATTTAACAGAAGAATGTTTCCCCCGCCTATCGTATATTCTTTATTTTTGCAGGATAAGCAGCGTGTTCCTGCTTCTATAAAGCCAATCACATAGTAATCATGAAAGTGATTCGGGAATGGCTGTACGATTCCCTCAAAACGATATGCTTCAAGGTGTAAATCGTCATCATAGCAGACTGTCCGTATTTCTTTTTGCACATTAACACCTCCTTGCACTACTTATTATACTCTTAAAGTTTGGCGATTTCTTGTATGATATCTTCATTTTTTTAAGACATTTAAAGGAATATTATTATCTTGACAACTATAATATATCATAAGACACCTATACCTTAAATGTAAACAGCATATTTACGCTGTTTACATCTTAGCCTATAGTATTCCTCAGATATAAAAAGCGGTGAAAATATTTTCACCGCTTTTTTACATTCATATTTACTTATCTTA
>CAMWVM010000179.1 GCA_947177715.1 uncultured Ruminococcus sp. | reverse complement strand
GTGCTTATCAGCATAAGAAGATTGGTGACAATAATTTCAGGTGCTATAGTTATAGCTCTCATTATTGTATGTATGATTATCATATCCAACACGACAAGAGCGAGCGTTTTTGCAAGGCGCAAGGAAATCAACATAATGAAATATGTTGGTGCAAACAACAGCTTTATCAGAATTCCGTTCTTTGTAGAGGGAATGATAGTAGGAATTTTGGCTGCTGCTACGGCATTGCTGCTTACAATGTTTGCATATGATGGGGTATACAACATATTGAACGATGATTTTAAGCTTTGGAATATACTTGGAGTAAAGTCGCTTTATTCATTCAAGGATATGTTATGGCCGGTTGCAGGAGCTTATGCTGTAGCAGGCGCTCTTATTGGTGCAGTTGGTACATCAATAAGTATCGGCAAGCATTTGAAAGTTTAAAAGACAATATAAAAAAAGACATCGGGGCGGTTGCCCTTCATAATATATGAAACAGGGGCAGGCTTATCATACTTGGTATTGATTTGACCTGCCTATATTATGATAGAAACGTGTAAAAATTATCTTCGGCATATTGCTGAACTGACGGAGAGAAGCTTTTATGTTTATTCAGACGAGAGGCTTCACGAAAGGATAGGTCACATATTATGAATAAAGTCGGTTTATTAAAAAGGATGTTAGCTTTTTCTTTAGCGATTATTACTGCGATAACGGTTATGGCTAACGGCAAGGATTACATAACAACTGAAAGCCAGGTTTCTGCTGAAAGCAGCGAAGCCAAGGCTAATGCTGCTGCAATCAAAAAGTCACAGCAGGATATAGATGATTTGGAAAAACAGCAGGCAGATCTTGACAAAAAAATCAAATCTGCTAATGAGGGTGCAGAATCTGAGAAAGAGAAGCAAGAGAACATTTCAAAGCAGATTGATGTTGTTGAAAAGACTATTCAGAAATATGATGACAAAATTAATCAATATCAAGAAGAAATTAACGATCTTACGGAAAGAATTCATGAAAGTGAAGAAAGCATAAAGAACAAGGAAAAAGAAATCGAACAAGGTATTGAAGATTTTAAAAAGAGAATTAGAGTTATGTATGTTGCAGGAAGCAGTTCATACACGGATATTTTAATTGGTGCTGACGATTTCTATGATATGCTTATGAAAATCGAACTTGTTAAAAAGGTTGCCGACCATGACAACAACATGATTGATAACTTGATTGATCTTAAAAACCAATATGAAGCTGAGAAGAAGGTATTAGAAGAAAATAAGGATGATCTTGAGGATAAACTTAAGAAGCAGCAGGATGAAAAGAAAAAGCAAGAAGCTCAGATGGATAAACTTGATGAACTTTATGCTCAAAGTGAAGCGACAGAGGCTAAGTTAAAGGCAGATGCTGCTGCATACAAGAAAAATCAGGCACAGCTGAAAAAAGAAAAAGAAGATTTTGAAGCTGACTTACAGCGGCTGTTTAAAGAACAGCAGGAAATTAAGAAAAAAGAGGAAGAAGAACAAAGGCGCCGTGAGGAGGAAGAGAGAAAACGTCAGGAGGCTTTGCAGGCTCAGCAACAGCAGAATAACTGGAGTACAGGCAGCAATGCAGGAAGCGGAACAACTACAAATACGACTCAGGGTTCGACAAATAATGCTGAGCATGGTTATACTGACAAGTCTATGTTTACATGGCCTGTTCCGGGATTCTATCACATATCTTACGGTGTAGGCTGGAGATGGGGTGCATATCACGCAGGCATTGACATTTACTCGGAAAACATCAGAGGTGCAAAGATTTGTGCATCAGCTGACGGAACTGTTATTCGTGCGGTGAACGGCTGTCCTCACGATTATGGTAAAAACGGAAGCTGCGGATGTGGCGGCGGATACGGAAACTATTGCATTATTGACCACGGAAATGGATACTGGACGCTCTATGGACATTCAGAGGGAATTACAGTCAGCGTTGGACAGACAGTAAAACAGGGTGACGTGCTCGGAACGGTAGGTTCAACAGGATATTCCACAGGACCTCATCTACATTTTGAGGTTCGTCTTAACGGAGTTGCTTTGGACCCGACAAACTATGTGTAAAAGTTAGATAGAGAAAATAAAGGAGACGTTGTTGTCAATGAGCAAGCTTAGAGTGCTGAAACGTGTTTTGGCATTTACACTGGCGTTATCGCTATGCATTGGAATTTTAGGCAACGATTCTGATGCGGATGTTTATGTCAGCGCTGACAGCGAGTCGTATGATGTTTCGGAATATGCGGAGAAATTACAAAGCATAGCTGAAGAACAAGCGAAACTTGATGAACAAATTAAGTCAGCGGAAAAAGATATAGAAGACAAGGAAAAAGAACAGGATTTAATTAAAAAGAAAATTGACACTGTAAACAATAAAATAGAAGTTCTCAATTCTTACATGACAAGACTTGAGTTGGATATGTCTTCAAATCAGAGGTTGATTGATGACAAGCAACGGGAAATTGAGGACGGAGTTGAAAGCTTAAAAAAGAGAATAAGGGCAATGTATCTTGCAGGAGATGATACTTACACAAGCATAATTCTTGAATCAGGCAGTTTTTATGATGTTCTTATGAGGCTTGAGTTAATAAAG
Organism: uncultured Ruminococcus sp.; assembly: GCA_947177715.1. GTDB lineage: Bacteria > Bacillota > Clostridia > Oscillospirales > Ruminococcaceae > FB2012. The sequence goes on along the minus strand of CAMWVM010000179.1, from coordinate 1,578 downwards.
AGAGTGGCTGAACATGATAATACTCTAATAGACGGACTTATTTCTGCCAAGGAGGATTATGAGAAGGCACGTGATAATCTTAATTCTCAGAAATCCGAATATGACAAGCAATATGAAGAGTTGGAGAATCAGAAAAAAGAACTGGACGAACTTTATAACAGCAGCAAGCAGCAGAAGGAAGCTTATGAAAAGCAAAAGGCTGAACTTGAAAAGAAGAATGAAGAATATATAAAGGAACGTCAGGCTTTTGAAGCTGACCTTTCAGGAATTTTATCGGGTACTTATGGGAATTCTTCAGGCGAAACAGCAAGGGCTGCTGCGGAATTAAGTGCAAACGAGGCACTTAGAATTTTAAGAAACGGAATCAGCGAACGGATTTCCAATGGTGAAGTTATCCCAGACAGTGAATGCAGATATGAATTCGGTTGGCCTGTGCCTGGAAACTATTATATTTCTTCAGGTGTGGGTGAACGCTGGGGTTCATATCATACAGGTATGGATATTGCAGGCGGAAGTGGTACCAATATTCACGCAGCCGAAAGCGGAATTGTAATAAGAACGAACTCATCTTGTCCTCATAATTACGGAAAAAATAGTTCCTGCGGCTGTGGCGGAGGTTATGGAAACTACATAATTATTGATCATGGCGAAGGATTTATCAGTCTTTATGGACATCTTACTTCTCTAAATGTCAAAGACGGAGATACTGTTAAAAAGGGCGATATAATCGGTACAATGGGTTCTACAGGATACTCAACGGGGGATCATCTGCATTTTGAGATTAGGTATCAGGGAATGTATCTTAATCCTGCGTCATATGTTAATCTTAGCTAAAAGAGTATTGTTTTAATGCTTTATGGGAAGAATAAGTACATAAAATCAGAGTAAATAAAGAGGTGCTGACAGATGAAGAACAATTGTGCAATGTTCAAGATTAGTTATGGTTTATATGTACTTACAGCGAGAAATGGAAGCTTTTTAAACGGATGTATTATTAACACGCTTCAGCAGGTTACGGTATCCCCTAACAGAGTTTCCATTACAGTAAACAAAAGCAATTATACTCATTATATGATAAAACAAAGCGGTGAATTTAATATATCTGTCATAGATGAATCGGCTGATTTTTCATTATTTCAGCACTTTGGTTTTTCAAGCGGAAGATGGGAAAACAAGTTTTACAGATTTAACTTTATAAGGGCAGAGAATGGGATTCCATATGTTCCTGAACATACAAATGCATATATTGCCTGTAAGGTTACAAAAACTATAGATTTAGGCACTCACACTATGTTTGTTGCTGATGTTATTGACGGAGATGTGCTTTCTGATAAACCGTCTATGACATATGATTATTATCATAAAAATGTTAAGCCAAATCCGCCAAAGGCAGAAAAGTCAGACGGAAAAGTCAGATATATATGCAATGTCTGCGGATATGTATATGAGGGTGAGCTTCCCGACGATTTTATTTGTCCTATTTGCAAGCATGGTGCTTCAGATTTCAAACGACTTTAAATTCAATAAGGGGCATCGCTTATTGAATTTAAAGTCGTTTGAAATCTGAAGCACCATGCT
>CAMWVM010000178.1 GCA_947177715.1 uncultured Ruminococcus sp. | reverse complement strand
CTTCAGGGGCTTGAGTGACAGGCTGCGTAGTTGGTTGAGGTGATGAGATACTCTGCAAGTCACTTGTTTTTAATTCTCCTTCAAGATTATACGTGCCGTTCTCATAATCAACCACATAACGTGCATAATTACTTACGCTTTGATAAGTTGAAGAGTTAGTAATTTTAACACTCAATGTTTCAGATTTCTTTCCGCTGACATTAATATTGATATTAGAACCTGCTACCTGTGCTCCATCAGCAATACTCTGTGTTTGAATTACATTTCCGTCACGATACACTTCAATAACATATGAGCCCCAAATGTTATTTGGCATCGGCATACTGATAGTTAAGCTTTGTGTTTCGGCTTCACCGGTTGAAAGGAATATAGTAACCACAGTACCCTTTGACACAAACTGACCGCCAGCTATTGATTGTTCAATTACTTTTCCCTTATCACCTTCATGAGCGATTTCCTCAATTTGATATTCAAGTTTATTTTCTGTAAGCTTAGCGATAGCTTTTTCTTTTGTTAGTCCTATAACGCTTGGTACTTTTAAATCAGACTCAAAAGGACCCTTACTTACAATCACCAAAACTTCTGAATTTGAAGGTGCTTCTTGCCCTGCACTTGGCTCAGTCCTTATTACAAGACCTTTGGCAACATCATTATCATATGTTTCTCTTAACACCGGAGTAAATCCTGCACTTGTAAGCTCGCTTTCCGCTATATCAGATTGTTTATTTTTCACATCAGGCACAGAAATCATGCGCTTACCACGGCTTACTTTTAATGTTAGCGTATATCCCTCACGAACCAGTGTTCCTGCGGTCTGGCCTTGTTCAAATATGATACCTTCGTCATACTCGTCGTTGTATTCTTCTGTTTTTTCAAATTTAAGTCTTCCCGAATACTCCTGCTCAACCTCAACAATGTTGCGTCCCACAAAGTTTTTAATCTCCACATTGCCAGTGTGTGTTTTAGATGCACTGAAATTAGAAATAACAAAATAAGCAATCAATACGGCAGCGATAATAACTACAGCTACTGTAACTGCCATTAATATAGGAACAACATATGAACGTTTATTCTCCTCTTCCTCTTCATCACTTTCGTAATATTCATCATCTGTATCATCCATTTGTGTTGAAGCAAAACTTACAGTTCTTGTATCAATATTATTTCTGTAACCGAAAACAACAGACTGATCAACTTTGAATCTGTCAATATCTTTAATCATTTCAGCGGCAGACTGATATCTTCTTGCAGGTTCACGCTCCATTGCATGAATTACAATTTCCTCTAAAGCCTCAGGAATTGACGGCATAATATCACGAGGTGAAACGGCTTCCTCCTCCATATGCTTCAAAGCGATAGCAACAGGATTATCACCGTCAAAAGGCTTTTTACCTGTCAACATTTCATAAAGCATTACACCAACTGAATATATATCACTTCGCTCATCAGTCATATCTCCCCTTGCCTGTTCAGGAGAAATATAATGAACTGAACCAATAGTTTTATCTGAAAGAGTCTTACCATCAATTCTTGCAAATCTTGCAATACCAAAATCCATGACTTTAATGGTTCCATCAGAGAACAGCATGATATTCTGGGGTTTTATATCCCTGTGAACAATGCCTTTATCATGTGCATGCTGAAGTGCTCTAAGTATTTGTGTTACGAAATGCAAAGCGTCTTTCCATCTGAGTACGCCTTGCTGGTCAATAAACTCTTTAAGAGTTATTCCGTCTATATATTCCATAACAATAAACTGAATTTCGTCTGTAAAACCAACATCATAAATCTTTACAATATTGGGATGTGACAACAGAGCAATGGCTTTACTTTCATTACGGAATCTTCTTAAAAACTCCTCACTATTAGAAAATTCGTCTTTAAGAATTTTCACTGCAACAGTACGGTTTTCCATAACATCAATAGCCTTATACACATCAGCCATTCCTCCAACACCGATAAGCTCAGTGATTTCATAACGACCATCCAGTTTTCTGCCGATATTTGAATCCATCTATATTTCAACTCCTAAAATATTTTTCTCTATCAATCAATTAGCAACTAATGCAACTGTAATATTATCGTTTCCGCCTTGATCATTCGCATAATTAATCAAATTAGAAGCAGCTTCGTCTAAATTTTTTCCATACACAAAATCATATAACACTTGCTCACTACAATAATTTGACAGACCATCTGAACAAAGCAGCAAAGCAAAATTGCCGTCCTGTTCAAATTCAAAGTAGTCTACTTCAACATCATCTTCAACTCCAAGTGCACGGGTTATTACATTTTTCAGTTTATGATTTTGTTGTTCTTCTTTAGTTATAACACCTTGCTCATATAAAACCTGGACATAGGTATGATCAGTTGTTATTTGAGAAATGCCATTATCATTAAGCAGATACACTCTGCTGTCACCGACACTCACCACATAACAATGTTTATTGTAAACCAGGGCGGCTACACAAGTTGTACCCATTCCGTTTTTATCAATATCTTCCTTGCTTTTTTCATATACAATCGTATTTGCTGCGTGAACTGCTGAAAGCATAAGATTTCTTATACGGTTGGAATCCGCATCTGCTCGGAAACCAGACATTATTCTATTGAAAATATTCGTAACAGCTACATCGCTTGCTACACCACCGGATTTTGCTCCTCCCATTCCATCGCAGACAACAGATATTGAGATGTTTTCGTCAATAAAATCAGCTCTTACCGCATCTTGATTTTCTTCTCTTTTTTTTCCTATGTCCGTTTTATACGCTAAAAACATGCAGTCCACCTCCTTTTAATAATCCTACACATAATTATATCTCATATTCTCTTCTTAACTGTCCGCAAGCTGCATCAATATCTGCACCGAGAGTTCTTCTGACTGTGGCATTTATTCCAAGTTCCTCAAGATATTTTTGGAATCTATATGCTGATTTTCGATTAGATTGGAAATTTCTTTCCTTAATTTTATTTACTGGTATAATATTCACATGACAAATAAATTTACTTAAAAGCACAGATAATTTTTTTGCATCATCATAAGAATCATTATGACCGTCAATTAAAGCATATTCAAATGAGATACGTCTTCCTGTTGTTTCAAAATATTTATGACATGCGTCAAGCAGCTCACTTATATTATATTTATCGTTTACGGGCATAATCTCACTTCGTTCTTTGTCATCAGCTGCATGAAGTGAAATTGACAATGTAAGTCCTAACTTTAATTTAGCCAACTCATGTATTTTCGGAACAAGACCGCAGGTTGAAAGAGAAACATGTCTTAAAGAAATATTAGCTCCCTCAGGACAAGACAGCAGCGTAAGAAAATTTATTACATTATCATAGTTATCTAATGGTTCTCCAATTCCCATAAGCACAACGCCTGAAATATGCCGTCCGCTGTCCCTCTCTGCTTCATAGATTTGAAGCAATATTTCTGAAGCAGTCAAATTGCGTTTAAACCCTGCAATCGTTGATGCACAGAATCTACAACCCATTTTACATCCGACTTGAGTTGACACGCACAATGTATTTCCATGGTTATATTCCATAAGCACAGACTCAATATGATTTCCATCGTTAAGCTCATATAGATATTTTACAGTATTATCATTATTAGATTCAAGTCTTTTACATACAAATAGTGATTTTACACAAAAAACATCACTAAGTTTGCTTCTTAATTGTGCAGATATATTAGTCATTTCAGAAAAATCTTTAACTCTTTTAAGATGAAGCCACTGAAAAATCTGTTTAGCACGAAATGACTTTTCACCCAAATCTTCAATTATACTAATTAATTCATCCTGGGTTAGTGACAGAACATCTATTTTACCATTTTCATCTTTATTGATCAAAGTTTCACCTCAATTTAACAAGCTTAGCAATAAAGAAACCATCTGAGTTAAACTTATCAGGAGTAATAGTAACTTTAAAACCGCAGTGTTTTCCAAAAACATTTTCATCAAGTAAGCATGGTCCGAAATCTTTATGATTTTCTAAAAATTTATTTACCACTTCATCGTTTTCAGCTCTTGAAAGAGTACAAGTAGAATACACAAGCACTCCGCCTTTTTTAACATACTTAGATGACGTATCTAATATCTCATATTGAATTTTAGGGAGATTATTAAAGTCATTTGAGTTTTTATATTTAATTTCAGGTTTTCTTCTGATTACTCCCAATCCTGAACAT
>CAMWVM010000177.1 GCA_947177715.1 uncultured Ruminococcus sp. | reverse complement strand
CGAGATCTACACTCGACTAGTCGTCGGCTGCGTCATATGTTTATAAGAGACAGATGCACGCAAGGGAAGTTATGCTTGCACTTAAATGGGCAGCAGAGGGCAAACTTGATGTTCCTATTCTTGGTGAGCAAAAAATACGAAGTACTGCTGAAGCCTTTGGCATTAAACAAAAAAACAGACAGCTTAAAAATGTTGCAAGAGATTTAGCAGATGCACTTCTTGAGGATTTGTCAAGGACTGTTCCTGGTGAGTACAAAACAATTTCTGCTTGTGCATCTGCTGAAAGACAGAAAGTATGGAAAGAGCTTGATATTCTGCCGATTAGTGCTTATCATGAGGTTTTTGAGGCTTATCATAAATCAGGTTGTGCCACTGACGGTGACTGGAAGAGTATTATGCAGCAATTTTTAAGATGTGGATTAGCATTTACTTTTTCAGGAGTTGTAGGAGCGTCTATTGCCACCGACAGTCTTTTTGGGGTGGGAGACAGGGTAACTTCTAAAGTAAATATTGGTGCTTTGAAAAAAGGCTATGTAAACATTGCAGTTCATGGACATCTTCCACTGTTGGTAAGTCAGATAGTCGAGGCAGGTAAACGTGAAGATTTAATAGAATTGGCAAAAGCTAAAGGAGCTAAAGGTATACGTTTTTATGGTATTTGCTGTTCTGGACTTTCTGCAATGTATCGTTATAGTGGTGTTATTCCACTTTCAAACGCTGTTTCAGCAGAACTTGTGTTAGGTACAGGAGCACTTGATTTGTGGGTTGCGGATGTTCAAGATGTTTTTCCATCTATTATGGACGTTGCTAAATGTTTTAAAACTACGGTAGTTACAACAAGCGAATCTGCAAGACTTCCTGGTGCAGAACGTTATGAATATGATCATCATCATTCAAATATAAGTGAAACAAAAACGCTGGCTGAAAAAATTGTTTGCCGTGCCATCGAAAGCTTTGAACAGCGTAAAGGTATTCCAGTATACATACCACCTTATGAGGTTGAGGCAGAGGTTGGCTTTTCTGTTGAATATATACATAAACGTTTTGGCAGTATGAAACCATTAGCTGATGCAATTAAAAGTGGAGAAATACTTGGTATAGTCAATATGGTAGGCTGTAATAATCCAAAAGTACTTTATGAAAAGTGCATTATTGATGTGGCAGATGTTCTTCTTAAAAACAATGTGCTTATCATTTCAAATGGTTGTGCCTCTTTTCCACTTATGAAACTTGGTTACTGTGCTGTTTCTGGAAAAGAAAAAGCAGGTGAGAGTCTTAGAAAGTTTCTTGAACCAGATCTTCCACCTGTATGGCATGTTGGTGAGTGTATAGATAACACTCGTTCTTCGGGGATTTTTGCAGGTGTTGCAGCGGAACTAGGTAAAAAAATGTATGAATTGCCTTTTGCATTCACATCTCCTGAATGGGGTAATGAGAAGGGCATTGATGCTGCACTTGGTTTTAGATTAAACGGCATCAGTTCTTATCATTGTGTTGAAGCACAGATATATGGTTCAAAGAATGTTATAGAATTTTTAAAATATGGCACTAAAGACATTTTAGGTTCAACAATGAATGTTAACACTGACCCAGTAGCATTGGGCGAGAAAATTGTAGCAGATTTGAAAGAAAAGCGTAAAGCATTGGGCTGGGATAAATAAATTAGGAGGTTATAAAAATGGCTTGTTTTGTAGTACCTGCAGTGGAGGCAATTGTAACAACAATTGCACAGAAAGTGATAAAGAAGCAGGATAATAGAATTGATAAAGGAGAGAAATCAGTGTTAAAGCTTTCTGATAAATTAGGAACGCTTAATAAAATGCTTTGGGGAGGAAGTGGACTGCTTGCTTTTGAGCATTTATGGCATGGAGAAATATCGCCTATTTTTCCATTCTTGACAGCAGCTTCTGATGTTGAAGAAAGAGCAGTAATGTTAAGAGAAATGGCATTTAACGGATCTGCAATGGCTGTAGTTGTAACATCAATTTGGGCGGCAATGATGATAATTTCTGATAAAACAAGGACTAAAAATAAATATAATCTTTTATCAGAGGGGGAAAAGGTATGACCTTGCTTATAACATTGATTGCTGCAGTGATTTCCACATTAGTTTGGAGTATGAATATGAAGGTTAGAAAACTGAAAATAGGCACATTGGTTCTAGCTTTTTGGAGTGCATCTCTTATGTGGTTGGTGGACAGTGTTGTAGAATATATTGAAGTAGGTGCAGTTTTTTTCAATCCTAAACCATCTCAGATGCTTAATGATACATTTTTGGGGTTATCAGTAGTTGTAATCGGTCTTGCTGTGTGGACGGTGTATGTTGCTGCAAAAAGTTGTAAAGTTGAAATTACAAATAAAATCAGTTAAATTAAAAACAGTTCTAAAGTATATCCTCTAGTGTTGCTGGAGGATACTTTATATGTGAGAAAAGAACTATGCTGTTATTAGAACCTAAATTGTTCATAAAATTTGATACTAACGATTCTCATTAATTTACATAAAATGTATATGTTTTGGACGGTTACAACGATGAAGCTTCAAAGTGTCTTGATGAAATGGTAAAAGAACTTGAAAAACAATAAAATAGTAATTAACCGTCCTAAGTAATCGAGGCGGTATTTTTTCTGTTTATAGATGTGTTTATGACAATGGTATTAACACAACAAGAATAATAACAGCAAGTGCAGTTTTCGCATATATTTTAGTGATGGAGCTTGTATCCATCTTAGAAAATTATAGCGAAATCAATACTGAAGCCAAATGGACAGTGGATTGTAAAGCCTTGAAAAGCACTTCTACCTCTGAAGTGCATATAAAGCAATCATGTTTATTCTTTGGGCATCCCATCAAATTTTGTGTAAAAGCAAAATCCGTTTTCCCTTTGCCTTGATGATGCTGGCTTTGGTGCTTCACTAATGCTTATGAGAGTAACAAAGCCTTGATCTTCTTGACCTGAGGTAGCTCGGTTAAGTAAGTTTTAGTAAACTAAAATCCTAGCTTATACTCGCTGCGGATCAGATCCGGTCACGGCGTACTTGAGGTAGCTGATAAAATAAGGCTTGCAAATGAAAACTGTTACAAGCAATCTCAAAAAGAATAGTTATTACAGATATTGACGATGTTACATACGTCAGAACTTTTATTCAGTTGTCGCCGGACAGTCAGTCAACAATTCGTGGAGGAATTGGATTGTTCGACTTACATACACGCTTGGGGTCAAGCGAAAAATAGTAAAGTAAAAGCAAAAGAGCTTTCAGATGTCCGCTAAAACTCTTGAAAGCTTTTAAAAAATGTATAATGCGTCTGAAACAGACGTTAACAGGCATTCACTTAAAGGTTTCACAGTAGTCTGCAAACTTCTGTGTTACTGGGATATGATTTTCTAATAAAAATCATATCCTGAGTGGATGCTTTTTTGCTGTCCACAATTATAGGATAGCATAAAAGGTCAGAAATACAAAAGTATCTTGGCGAGAATGGCAAAAATAAAGAGAAATGTGTTAAGAACTTCATAATTTAAAAGTGACCGTGCTACTGAAGCGGCAATTACTGAAGCCTATTGTTTTATTTATCGGTTGTCAATTTTTTCTGGGTAAAGATCATGATGGGAAAGACGGTCGAATGCAATCTTTTCCCATACCGTTCCAGGCTTTCCGTAATTACAGTATGGGTCGATAGAAATTCCGCCACGGGGTGTAAATTTTCCCCATACTTCTATATATTTAGGCTGCATAAGTTTTATAAGGTCTTTCATTATTATATTAATGCAGTCCTCGTGAAAGTCGCCGTGATTTCTGAAACTGAAAAGATAAAGTTTAAGCGACTTGCTTTCAACCATTTTCTCGGCAGGCACATAGGAAATATAAATACTTGCGAAGTCCGGCTGACCGGTTATAGGACAAAGGCTTGTAAATTCAGGACAATTAAATTTTACAAAATAATCATTTTCAGAGTGCTTATTAACAAAAGTTTCAAGCAGCTGAGGTGCATAATCCTGGGGATAAGAAATATTTTTTTCTCCAAGCAGTGAAAGGTCTTTTATTTCATTTTTGTTTCTCATATTATATACTCCTAATTTTCATAGTTTACGGGGTCAATAGCTCCGTTTGCCTCAAATGCTTTTTTGCGGTCGATACAAGTTCCGCACTTTCCGCATTGCTTTTCTCCTCCCTCATAACAGCTCCATGTGAGGTGATAGGG
>CAMWVM010000176.1 GCA_947177715.1 uncultured Ruminococcus sp. | reverse complement strand
GGGCGAGCATGATATGGAGCTTCTTAAATCTATATTTGAATTTAGATTACTATGTGAAATGGGATTTAGACCTAATTTAGTTGGGTGCAATAAATGTTTCGTCTATGAATGTGAAAAAATGCATTTTAATTTTAAATCAGGACTTTTAGAATGTGATGTTTGTTGTTATAATCCTGAAAGCATTTTTGATATTGTTTTTGATTCAACACTTCTTTATATAGTGCGTTTTATTGCTTTAACTGATTACAATAGACTATTTAATTTTAAGATTAATGAAAAGTATCAAAAAAAGCTAACTGATTTTACTGAACGTTTTGTAAAATATAATTTTAAAGAACATTTTGATACTTTAGAATTTTATAAATTACTATAGTTGATTAAGCTTATATTTATTTGCAAAAAAATCGTTTAAAACACAAAAGGGAGGATATGCTCATATCGTAGCATAGTCAGAAATATGAATAATTATTGTGAGGTTTTGGAGTTACATAAAGTTTTAGCACTTTTGGAAAAAGAATGCGCTAACAATAAAACTAAAGAACTTGCATTAAAATTAGAACCCTGTACTGATTTGTTTACAGTAAAAAGGGAAGTAGACAAAACTTCGTCAGCTTTGGAATTGTCAATAAAATACGGAACACCTTTTTTTATTGATATAAATGATATTACAAGTTCAATTAAGCGTGCGGAATCCGGAGGAGTATTATCTCTCAAGGAACTAATTGAAATTAAGAGAGTTCTATTGCAAGTACGTGAATTAAAGAACTGGCGTGAAGATTTTAATGGAGAAACTCCTATAGATTATCTTTTTGAGTGTTTATTTCCTAATCAAGTATTAGAGAACAAACTTGAACGTGCAATAATAGATGAAAATGAACTTGCTGACGATGCGAGTGCTGAATTATCATCTATAAGGCGCAAAATAAGTCACTCAGGTGTTAAAATTCGTGATATACTTGACAAGATGGTAAAGTCTTCTTCTACTCAGAAGTATTTGCAGGAATCTGTAGTTACTATGCGTGACGGCAGATATGTTTTACCTGTAAAAACTGAGTACAAGGGCAATGTGCAAGGTTTAATTCATGACACTTCTGCTACGGGAGCAACACTCTTTATTGAACCAATGGCAGTGGTTGAGGCTAATAATGATATAAGAATTTTGAAAGGCAAAGAGTTGGACGAAATTCATCGCATCATTGCTGAATTATCAGCTGAATGCGGTAATATGAAGGATCAGATTTTATCGAGTTATGATGCCGTTATAAAGTTAAATTTGTATTTTGCTAAGGCAAATCTTGCAGCACATATGAAAGCTTCTAAACCTGAAATAAACAATGAGAATATTATTGTTTTAAATAAAGCAAGGCACCCTTTGATAGATCCTAAAAAAGTTGTTCCTATTAACTTTTCTATAGGAAACGAATACAACACTTTAATTATTACCGGTCCAAATACAGGCGGAAAAACTGTTACTCTAAAAACAGTAGGTTTGTTTACTCTAATGACAATGTGCGGACTGCTGATTCCCGCATCAGACGGGTGTCAGATAGCTATATATAACAATATATTGGTTGACATTGGAGATCAACAATCTATTGAACAAAATCTTTCTACGTTTTCTTCTCATATTAACAAGGTGATAGAAATTCTTGAAAAAGCTGATAATCATAGTTTAGTTTTGCTTGACGAGCTTGGTTCAGGAACCGATCCTATAGAGGGTGCTGCATTAGCATTATCTATTATTGAAAAGTTAAAGAGCATAGGCGTTACTTTGGTTACAACAACACATTACCAAGAGCTTAAAATGTATGCCATTGACACGGATGATGTGCAAAATGCTTCTTGTGAGTTTAATGTTGAAACTCTTCTCCCTACTTATAAGTTGATTATTGGAACTCCAGGAAAGTCTAATGCTTTCGCAATATCCAAAAAACTTGGTATATCTGATGATATTATCAATCATGCGGAATCGCTCATATCCAGTGAAAATAAAAGGTTTGAGAATATAATTGACAGCCTTGAACAATCAAGGTTTAAGTTAAATGAAAACAATAAAATTGCAGAAAAATTAAGGTATGAGAATGAACAGCTTCGTATTGAGATTACAAAAGAGCGAGAAAAGCTTGAGAGAGAAAAGGAATTTGAGCTTGAAAAAGCAAGGCGTGAAGCCGCAGAAATTTTAAAGCGTGTCACTCGTGAATCACAAATACTAATTGATGAACTTGATTCCATAAGAAAACAAAAAGAAAAAGATAATTTTGCGCAAATGACTGTGAATGCTAAGCATAAACAGAAAAATACGCTTAATAAGATTTATCAAGAAACCAATTTTGAATCAGAAAGTAATGATAACTATGTTCTTCCACGTCCATTAAAAAAGGGAGATAAGGTATTAATTACTGATACAAACAGAAATGGTATAGTTATTTCTCCTCCAGATAATAAAGGAATTTGTTTTGTTCAAATTGGAATAATGAAAACTAAAGTTGATATCTCTAAAATAAGATTGGTCGAAAAAACAAAAAATGAAAGAACGAACAATAAGAAAGAAAAGTCTAATTCGATTTCTACTAAGGGTATAGAAAGCAGAATGACTCGTAAAATTCAATCTGAACTTGATATCAGAGGTTACGCTTCTGACGATGGTATTTATGAGGTCGACAGTTTTCTTGATGATGCAGTAATGTCCGGTTTGACACTTGTTACGATTATACACGGAAAGGGAACAGGCGTACTAAAGAATGCAGTAAGAAATCACTTAAAACACCATCCTCACGTTAAATCTTCTCGTAAAGGAGTTTATGGAGAAGGTGAAGATGGCGTTACAGTAGTTGAACTAAAGTAAAGCATACAGCAGCAAGTTTATTCATTATCATTCTTGCTGTTGTTTTTTATTTTACTTAAAGGATTTGCATCGGCTGCTTGACGTAAATTTTCATCTGATAAATGTGTATAAATTTCAGTAGTGGCAATACTTTTATGCCCCAAAATATCTCGTAAAACAAGAGTATCAACATTACCATGCTGGTACATTAATGTGGCTGCCGTATGTCTTAATTTATGTGTTGTAACGCCTAAATTTGACAATCCAGCACGCTGTAGATTTTCCTCAACTATTTGCTGAACTCTTCGTTTATTGATTCTTGTTTTATTAGCAGATAAAAAAATCGCATCCTTGTCTTTTGCAGTTTCATTAGGTCTGATGAAGTCTAAATAATTATTTAAAGCTTCTATACAGGAGAGATTAAGGTAAACAATTCTTTGTTTATTACCTTTGCCAAGGACTCTGAGCGTTTTATTATCACGACTGTAATCAGAAATATTTAAACCGACAAGTTCGCTTAACCGCATGCCGCAATTTAGAAACAAAACAATTATACAATAATCACGATCCTTATTTTTAGAATTTATGCTTTCAAGAAGTTTTACACTTTCTTCAAGGGACAGAAAAATCGGTAATTTATTTTTTACTCTTGGCAGCTCCAAATCTCTGAGCGGATTTTCATCAATTAATTTCACTTTATTAAACAGATAACTATAAAATTGTTTTAATGCAGATGTTTTTCTTGCACGAGTTGCAGTTCCGTTGTTCCTGACATCTTTAAGATATTTTAAATAAACATAAGCATCAGGTAATGAAAAGTTTTCAATCCATTCAATGGGCACATCTTTTATTGTAATGTTTGACCAATCATCTGCAGAATCAGCAGCTTTATGCTTTATTTTAAGATATCTGAGGAACGTTCTGATATCAATATAATAAGCTTCCTCAGTTCGATCAGCCCTGTCTTTTATTATTTTTAAGTTTGTCAAGAAGTCTTCTAAATAATAGGGACAATCATCTATATAACTTTGCTTCATTATTTATACCTCATTTCACTTCTCTAAGTTTCACTAAATTTTTATTTAGTGAAACTTGTTTTTTTATTATTATACCCTATATAACTAAACATGTCAAGTGTTTTCTTACAGTTTATATGATCCAATATATCCATTTGGTATATCACCTACTATAACTGTTTCTGAAATTACATAATCGTTTTCTACTGTGATGTCTGTAGAATGAGCCGGTAAAATTGCAGATAGTTCTACTGTCACTCTAAGTATTAACCTATGTTTAGTTTGATTTATACCTGCGGATATGAATTCGCTTAGTATTTCTGAATCCGCTGCACCTATTTGATGTAATCTGAGATTAATATCAGGTCCTCGTCC
>CAMWVM010000175.1 GCA_947177715.1 uncultured Ruminococcus sp. | reverse complement strand
ACAGCACGGACATAGGGAGGATTCTTTTTTTCTGATACGATAAGTGCACCACCTGCGGTTGCCGTCCACTGTGAGGTGGGAGTGCGCTGACCGCCATAGTTTAACGGAAATCGATATTGTCTTTCTGCGGTACAGAAATGAGAGGAAGTCACTGCGATGGCTTTTTTGCTATAACCGCCATCCACGAAAATTGACGAAAGCAGAAGTCCTTCTGCCATTGTAGAGCAGGCACCGTAGATGCCAAGAAAAGGGATTTCAAAATCTCTTATACCATAGGTCGTTCCAACGCACTGATTAAGCAAATCTCCGCCGAACATAACGTCTATATCAGTGGCTTCAATTTGGGATTTTTCAAGAACATGTCTAACAGCCTGTTTTTGAAGCTGGCTTTCGCCTTTTTCAAAAGTATCTGTAGACATATAGGGATCATCATTTATTTTATCAAAATAATCCCCCAACGGTCCTTCGCTTTCCTTTTTTCCACCAATAGCGGCTGATGAAAGAATGCTGGGAGTTTTTCTGAGAATTTGTGTTGCTGAACTCATTTTACCGCTCCTTTGTATTTTCTTTTGTTATTTTGTGCAGGAAAATATTTTTTATTCGTAATTGCGGAAAATCGGAATGTATGATATAATCAAATTAGATAATTGAAAAAGGTGATAAAAAATGTTGATTAAATTTGACAAAATCAAAGAGGTTTCTATACATGGTTTAAACGGCGGTGATGGTTCTGTATCTGCTAAAATGTTCATAGATCAAAACGGAAAAATTTTGATCAGCCGTCTACCGTCCGGTGCTTCCATAGGAATTCATAGACATGAAACAAACAGTGAAATAAATTATGTTTTAAGCGGAAACGGCAAATCAATTTGTGACGGACAGGAAGAAAAACTGACTGCCGGGTCTTGTGAATATTGCCCTAAGGGTTCTTCTCACAGTATCATAAATGACGGCAACGAAGATTTATTTTTATTTACTGTTGTTTCGGAAAAATAGGTACAAAAGGTTTTATTATGAATATTTCTACGCTTAGTAGAGTTAAAATATAAATATTCTACGGAGCATATGTGTTATTTTTTATACTTCTCTGCTATAATAAATTCATGAAAGGAGGTCAAGGCATTGGATCAAATTAAAATCGGCAGATTTATTGCCGCTATAAGAAAAGAGCAGCATTTCACGCAAAGACAGCTTGCGGAAAAACTTAATATCAGCGATAAAACCGTTTCAAAATGGGAATGCGGAAATGGACTTCCTGAAATTTCAGTAATGCTGCCATTATGCGATGCTCTAAAAATCAATGTCAACGAACTGTTATCAGGCGAGAGATTATCTGATGACAACTATCATGAAAAGGCGGAGGAGAATGTTATGAACTTAATCAGGGAAAAGGAAGAAAGCAAAAAGAAAATTATTTTATCGGCTATGGTTGCAGGATTAACTATAATTGCGGCGCTGCCTATGTTTATGATATCCGGACTGCTTGAGATGGAAACATGGGTCAGATGTCTTTTAATCGGAATCGGTTTGTTCGTTATAATTGCGGGAATCATAATCGCTTGTATTCTTGATAGAGATGCAGGAACATTTGAGTGTGCAAAATGCGGCACTCGATTTACTCCTGATATGAAATCATATATCATGGGTGTTCACACGATTACCAAAAGACATTTAAAATGCCCTCACTGCGGTGAAAGCAGCTATTGCAAGCATAGATTGAGCAAATAATTACTTGAACAAAAAGGTGAAAATATGCAGAAAATAAACTATCAGAAAAAGCTTGACGGAATTATTGATGATATCACAAAAAACGGTGAAACTCCCAGCTTACTATTACACAGCTGTTGTGCACCGTGCTCGTCCTATGTTTTGGAATATCTATCACAATATTTTAAAATCACTGTGTTTTATTATAATCCGAATATTTCCCCAGAAGAGGAATACAAAAAAAGAGTTGCAGAACAAAAAAGGTTAATTTCACAGCTTCCTATGAAAAACGCTGTTGAGTTCATTGAGGGAGATTATAAACCGCAGGATTTTTATGATATTGCCAAGGGACTTGAAAGCATTCCCGAAGGCGGCAAACGTTGCTTTGCCTGCTACAGGCTCAGATTAGAACAGACTGCAAAGCTTGCGGCAGAACTTAAAATAGACTATTTCACTACTACCCTTTCCATTTCACCTTATAAAAATGCATCTAAACTTAATGAAATTGCAGAGGAACTATCATATATATATAATGTGAAAAATCTGCCCTCAGATTTCAAGAAAAAAGAAGGCTATAAACGTTCGATTGTGCTTTCGGCGGAATATAATTTATACAGGCAAGATTACTGCGGATGTATTTTCTCAAAGCGTGAAAATCAAAGAAACATATGAATGCAATCCTGCAAAATTGCAGTTTTCTTGTCCTGTTGTTGCATTTTCAGCTTCATTTTTTAGCTAACAAGCCAAAAATCCTTGTGGTTTTTGGACAAAATAAATAAATTTTGAATTTTTTCATCCTAAGACTTGCAATTCAAGCATGGATGTGTTATAATGTATACGTCATGAATTTTCGATAAGGAAAAGCAGTTGTACTTCTGCGAAAATTCTACGTTACAATATAATTTATAAGGAGTAGATAACATGGAATTCAAAAATGCTTACCTCGCTGAGGTATATGAAAAGTGTGCTAAAAGAAACGCAGGCGAATCTGAATTTCTTCAGGCAGTTAAGGAAGTTCTTGAGAGCCTTGAGCCTGTAGTTGAAAAAAGACCTGACATCGTTGAAGCTGGTATCATCGACAGAATCGTTGAACCTGAAAGACAGATTCAATTCAGAGTTTCTTGGGTTGACGACAATGGCAAAGTACAGGTCAACCGTGGTTACAGAGTACAGTTTAACTCTGCTATCGGACCTTACAAGGGCGGTTTAAGACTTCACCCATCAGTTTGTGCTTCAGTAATCAAGTTCCTTGGTTTTGAGCAGATCTTCAAGAACAGCCTTACAAGTCTTCCTATCGGCGGCGGTAAGGGTGGTTCAGACTTTGATCCTAAGGGCAAGTCCGACGCAGAAGTTATGAGATTCTGTCAGAGCTTTATGACAGAGCTTTCTAAGCACATTGGTGCTGACACAGACGTTCCTGCCGGTGACATCGGTGTTGGTGCAAGAGAAATCGGTTACATGTATGGTCAGTACAAAAGACTTCGCAACGAGTTTACAGGCGTTCTCACAGGTAAGGGTCTTTCTTACGGCGGATCACTTGCAAGAACAGAGGCTACAGGTTATGGTCTTTGCTATTTCACTGACGAAATGATCAAGTGCATGAAGAACGAAAGCTTCGAGGGCAAAACTGTTGTTATTTCAGGTTCAGGTAACGTTGCTATTTACGCTACACAGAAAGCTACTGAGCTTGGCGGTAAGGTAGTTGCACTTTCCGACTCTAATGGATACATTTATGATCCTAACGGAATTAAACTTGATGTTGTTAAGCAGATCAAGGAAGTTGAAAGAGGAAGAATTAAAGAATACGTTGACCGTGTTGAGGGTGCTACATATACAGAAGGATGTAAGGGCATCTGGACAATTCCTTGCGATATTGCTCTTCCATGTGCTACACAGAACGAGCTTGACGGCGAATCAGCTGACGCTCTTATCAAGAACGGCGTATTTGCAGTAGCTGAAGGTGCTAACATGCCATCAACTCCTGAGGCTGTTGAAAAGTTCCTGGCTGCTGGCGTTCTCTTTGGACCAGCTAAGGCTGCTAACGCAGGCGGCGTTGCCACATCAGCACTTGAAATGTCACAGAATAGTGAAAGACTTTCATGGACATTTGAAGAAGTTGACTCTAAGCTCAAGGGCATTATGGTTAACATTTTCCACAACTCATTTGACGCTTCTAAGGAATATGGCGTTGAGGGCAACCTTGTTGCAGGCGCTAACATCGCAGGCTTCCTCAAGGTAGCTGACGCTATGATGTGGCAGGGCGTTGCATACTAAGCCTTAGCCCAGACGGAGCAATACACGATAAAAGTTTGTAAAAAGTATTAGCTTCCATATCGCTATAGGAGGTTTGTACAAAAACATATTGTGTAGTCTTGGCATACATGTGGGAAATACATGTGATGTGATAAATACAAATTCAACGGCTCATCTCAAAAGAGATGAGCCGTTTTAGTTCAAATAAGGGCTTGCCCGTTTTCAACGTAGCAAGGTCACGTTTTTAGTGGGAGATTGTACTCCTACTAAAAACATAATGGCTCCCGCCGCCA
>CAMWVM010000174.1 GCA_947177715.1 uncultured Ruminococcus sp. | reverse complement strand
CTTCCTCCTCTGAGGGTTGTGCATTAACGTCCCAATCAGCGTATGCATAACTCCAAAGCTCGGTTTCATACCCGCACTTTTTTGTTATGGCAAGAGAAAATTCAGAAAACTCACCCATAGGAGGACGAAATTTTGTCATTTCATAATTAAAATTATCTTTAATATAATCATGAAGCTCTTTGATTTCGTTCATACATTCCTCTTCAGTCAAATCCGGCATTGATCTATGAGTAACAGAATGGTTGCCGACAATATGTCCCTCATCTATCATACGCTGTACAAGCTCTGGATTTTTTTCCGCATAGTCCTGCAGCACGAAAAAGGTTGCTTTGACATTCTTTTCTTTTAAAGTATCAAGGATTTTCGCTGTAAATCCGTTTTCATATCCTTGATCAAAGGTCAATGTTATTGTTCCTTTTTTATCATTAATTGCTTTTGCGTTATATTTACTGTATTTAGCATTGAAATCGAGGGCTCCCTGAGGACGGTTCTGGTTATCAAGCTGCACGCCCTGGCCATATCCATTTTTTTCATGTGAAAGAGATGATAAATTTTCTTCATCATTTTTATCTACAATTACGGGCTCAATTTCCACGCCTGAATTTAAAGTCGATTCCCCACGGTTTATTGTATTGTCTGTAGCGTTATCGCTGTTATTATTATCATAATTTGCACTGCATGAACATAGGCAGAGTAATGACATAAGGGCTGATAAAAGTTTTATTTTCATAAAAAATCTCCTTTCAGATATTTATCAATAGTATATCCAAAAAGAGATTTATTTTTCTATTTTATTGTTTGTAATTTTTTCAAAAAATCTGATTAAATATTAGGATTCTTTTTCAGGAAGCAAGATTGCTGCAGCAATATAAGCTATCAATCCAACGCCACCTGTACATGAAAAGATTACTACCAAAAGACGTATTACGTTTACGTCAAGATTTAAATATTCTGACAGTCCCAAGCAAACGCCTGAAATTATTCTGCCCTGTCTGATTTTATACAGTGTTTTCCCCATATTAATTCCTCCCTATCACTTGAAATTGAATGTAACTTCGCCGACTCCGCAGTCCAAGTCAATTTTAATCGGTTTGCTCGAAACATAGCTGGTTTCTCCGCCGTTTATAGTCACTTCTCCTATGCCTTTATCATAATCAATATCGTATTCGTTTTTATATCCGTCAATATTAAATTCAGCTTCTCCTACTCCCATATCTATTTCAGTATAACCTGAAATTTTACCGCTGAAATATAATTCTCCAACTCCTGTATCTATATCGCTTTTGTTCAACTCACAGTTCTCAAATTTGGTTTCTCCTACTCCTATATCTATATCTGCCTTATTTGTAACTTTAAAGTTTTTGAAAACGCTTTCTCCTACGCCGCAATCAATATTTGCAGTTTTGACTGAAATATCCGTTATATTATTTTCTCCCACTCCACCGTCAAATTCAAAGTTATCATACTCTTTTTCAGGAAGATATACAGTGATTTCAGCTTCGTTTTTATTATGGAAAATAGAATTATCGAAAAAATCGAACCACTTTTGTTTATAGGTAATTTTTAGAGTATTATTTTTTCCTATTACTTCATATCTGTCCTTTGGGAGATTAGTACAATCCACGATAATAATATTATCATTTGATTTTTGGATATTAATTTTGCCTATTCCAGAATCAATATTAAGGTTATTTATATCTTCGCTTTTAAAGGTCTGATATATATCCTCTTTCGGGAAATACTTACTCACTCCTAATATTCTTGAGATTACAACACCTACAATAATTAACACGATACCGACAATAATAAGTATTAGCCAAAATGGAGCACGGCTTTTGTTTTTTATATTTTCCATCATACTGCCCTCCTTCTGTCAATTATATTATGCAAAAATGAAAAAATGCTATTTAACACATTTCTTACGCTGTTAAACACTGCTTTAAGTATAGGTGAGGCTATAAGTCCGATTATTCCCAAGAATACAAATCCTATGCCCAAAGTTGTCAAGCCTATCGGAGGAGCTGTGAACAGGGTAATGATGCCCACAACTATACAAGAAACACCTGCGACTGCAAATGCGAAGGCTACTGCAATTACTGTTACCAAAAGTGCAAATGCCAATGATACTATTACAATAAGCACCGGCAGCCAAATTGGAAATGTAAGAACCGCAATAAGTATTTTTGCTGCTGCACTCATACCACTTTTAGGTTTGTTATTAAAATCAGAGGATTCGTTTTTTGGCTGATAAGTATTTGATTTTTGCTGATTTTGTTTAGAGGAATCTACATAGTATTCCGGTTTTCCATCAGGCTCGATATTATTCTCCACAAGAATTTGTCTTATAATATCGTCAATATTACCTAATTTTTCAGCAGTTTCTTCCTCATTTTCAATTCCTGCATCAAGAAAAATTTCATCATAATAGCTTAAAACACTTTCAAGCTCCTCCTTCGGGAGCTTATAAAGCTTTCGGCTAAGCTCGGTTATAAACTCAATTCTTTTCATTATTCTCCACCTCATTCATTAATATGCTGTCAACTTTAACTTTATGGTCACACCATTCCTTACGATACTGCTCCAATGCTAACTCACCCTTACTGGTGACATGATAATATCTTCGGTTACGTCCCATAAACTCTCTGTCATAAGTTTCGAGCAAATCGCTTTTCTGCAATCTTCGCAACACTGGATATAACGTTGACTCGGACACATCAACCGCTCGCCTTATATTTTGGGTAATTTCATATCCATAGGTATCTTCAGCATTCACGGTGGCAAGCACCATAGAATCAAGAAGTCCTGCACTTATTGGAAAGCCCATAATAATTCTCCCTTCTCATATATTATTATATTACTTTACTATATTATACGACATATAATATTGTTTGTCAATAGGTAAAATATAATTTATACAAAAAAAGCAGATGCAACTAATGCATCTGCTAAATTTTTATTCTGCGACCAAGCCGATAAGCCGAGTTTTGTCGTGTGCGATAATCTATCTAGACCGTTCGTCGCCGAACGGTTCAAGCCACCTATAACCGCAAGCCTGACGAGCAGCCATTGACTTGACGATTACCATTGGTGTTGCATCGGATAAGGTTTACATGGCAGTAATATCTCTATTACTCCGGTGAGCTCTTACCTCGCCTTTCCACCCTTACCGCAAAAGCGGCGGTATATTTCTGTTGCACTTGCTCTAAGGTCGCCCTCGGCTGATGTTATCAGCTACCCTGCTCTATGATGCTCGGACTTTCCTCATGAACTTAACGTTCACGCTATCGCATAGCTTACTCGCAATTAAATTATAACATATCATTTTTTTCTTGTCAACGAAAAAGCCGCTGAAACCAGCGGCTTTTAACATAATATTACTTTTTATGGCAAATACCTGAAGATGGACAATTTGAACATCCGCAGCCGCAGGAGGTTTTTCCTTTTCTCTTATCTTTCACGAGTTTAATCACGATTCCTGCAATCAACACAAAAACTATTAAACCAATTATTATTGTACCGATATTCTCAATTATAAAGCTCATTAGGAAGCCTCCTTTTATATTACATTTTATTTTACAGCTACCTTAACTTTTTTCTCCAACTTATTACTCTCCTTATATGGTTTGAAGAGCATATAAATTATTAATGCCAAAAGTATTACTGCAAATATAAGACCTATAACATTAATGCTACCAGTAAATATACTGCCAATCTGGAAAACTATCAATGACACAGCATATGCAAACAGGCACTGATAACCTATTGCAAACATTGTCCACTTACCGTTGTTCATCTCACGCTTAATTGCGCCCATTGCTGCGAAGCATGGTGCACAGAGGAGATTAAAGATAAGGAATGAATATGCAGCAAGAGGAGTGAATACTTCACGCATATTAGCCCAGATTTCCCATCCATTTTCAGCAACCTCATCAAATCCGCCGAACAGAACACCAAATGTACCAACAACGTTCTCCTTAGCAATAAGACCTGTAATAGTAGCAACGGCAGCTTCACTGCGTCCCCAACCGAGAGGAGCAAATATCCACGCAATACCTTTACCGATATAATTTAAAATTGAATCTTCATATTCAACCATACCGAACTCGCCATTTGACCAACCAAACGCTTGGAGGAACCAGAGAACTATTGCTGAAAGCAAGATAATTGTTCCGGCTTTTTTAATAAAGCTCCAAGCTCTCTCCCACATAGAACGCAATACGTTACCCACTGTAGGAAGATGATATGCAGGAAGCTCCATAAC
>CAMWVM010000173.1 GCA_947177715.1 uncultured Ruminococcus sp. | reverse complement strand
TGCGCCCTTAAATACAAGCTTTTTGCTTTTTCTGAAAACCGCATACTGAATAATCGTGCAAAAGCTGTCAATAAAAAAGCCTAAACCTGTCATGAGAATCAGCAAATGCAGTTTTGAAACCACTGCTATGGCGCTCATAAATCCGCCTAACAGCAAAGCCCCGGACTCTCCCAAATATATCTTAGACGGTGAAAGTCCCCAAATAAGAAATCCCATAACCGCCGCTGCAGAAATGTAACCCAAAACGCTTAAAAAAGCTTTGTCTGCTATATTTCCATAAACAGCAAACATGAGCGAAAAGATTATTGCCGTTACTGCGCAAAGTCCATCCGTTCCGTTTGACGTATCACCGCCGAAGCAGTCATGCAGCTTTACAGCATTTATTGTAATTGTCATACCCACAGCCATTAACGGATAATATAAAAGCTTGGAATCCAAATAGCCTAACCTGAAAGGAAGAAGTATAGCCGTATCTTTATCCCCGCAAAAGACGTTAATCCACAGCAGGAAACATAGACACAGTATAAATTCAATGATCAGCTTTGTTCCAAGACGTAAGCCCAATGCACTTTTTCTTACGTCTTTCATCCAATCCTCAGCTATACCTACCATCATAAAAAGCAAACTGAAAATAACAACCACAATTATCTTTGAAATGTCATTGTCTGAATCTATTTCTAAATTACCGCTTATAAATGCAATGCTGAGAATTGCTCCCACTATAAGCGGTAATGAAATAATAACTCCGCCGAATTTCGGTTCAGAACCATCCTTCGCAAACCTATCTCCAAGATACATTTCATATTTTCCCGTTTTTAGTTTTCTAAAACAAGGAATCAACACTTTTCCGCAAACACAGCCTAAGGCGATCTCAACGGCAATGATAATTAGAGCATTACTCCAAGGCATTTATAACCTCTTCGAGCTTCATTCCACGACTGCCTTTGAATAACACAGCGTCATCAGTTTTAAGGTTATTCTTAAGATAGTCAGCAAGCTGTTCTCTGCTGTCAAAATGCATACACTTTCCTCTGTCAAATCCTTTTTTTACCGCTCCGTCAATATAATATTTTGAATCATTGCCAAAGCAAATAAGCATATCCGCATCGGATTCAGCCACATATTCCCCTACAGTCCTGTGAAGGGCCTTTGCCATCTTTCCAAGTTCCAACATATCTGCAAGCACGCAGTATTTTTTACCCTCTGTGTTTGTATTTGAAAGCACGCTTATTGCAGCTTTCATGGAATCCGGTGAAGCGTTATAGCAATCTATAATAAATGTTCTGCCATTAACTCTTTTCACATTTTGTCTAAGTCCGTCAGGTCTATATTTAGCAATTCCCGAAACTATCTTTTCAGGTTCTATGCCTAATTCACGCCCAACACAAAAAGCAGCAAGAGCATTTTTAACATTATGCTCTCCCATACAGTTTATCACTGCACCGATTTTTCCCCCGGGATAATTTATAATAAATTCCATGCTGTCTTCGCCTTTTTTTATAGAAGTCGCATAAACGTCGCAATCCTTTTTCCTTACAGAATAATATATTACCTTTCTGTCACCGTGTATTTCAGCTTTGCTGAGCATTTTATCATCACGACATAAAATAAGAGGAGCATCGTAATCCGCACCATCGAGAATTTCCATTTTTGCTTTCAGAATATTCTCCTGAGTCCCCAGATTCTCAATATGGGAAAAGCCTATATTTGTTATAACTGCCACAGTAGGCTGTGTGCACATTGAAAGCCTTGAAATCTCGCCTAAATGAGACATACCCATTTCTATGACTGCCGCAGTATGCTTTTTTCCCAAACCGAAAATAGTAAGCGGAAGACCAATTTCATTATTGTGATTTCCCTCTGTTTTCAATGTTTCATATTTCTCTGCAACAACAAGGGATATCATTTCCTTTGTAGTAGTCTTTCCTACACTTCCCGTTATGCCCACAAGCGGGATATCAAACTTACGTCTGTAATATGCCGCAAAATCAAGTAATGCCTTGTGCGTTGAATCTACTATAATACATCTTGCTCCGTCAATGGCTCTTTCGGCAATAACCGCCTCAGCACCGAGTTCCATAGCCTTTGCTCCATAATTGTGTCCGTCAAAATTATCGCCCTTTAATGCCACAAAGACCGAGCCTTTTTTTAACGTCCTTGTGTCGGTTGAAATATCATCAACAAAAGCTTCAGACGGAAAACCATAGCTTCCGTCCACAGCCTGAATGATTTCAGCCAATGTCATTCTCTCCATACTTATGCTCCCAATCAGTGTAATATTTATATCTAATCTATTTCTTTTAAAGCTTCCGCTACAACTTCTCTTTCATCAAAGTGAATTTTAACTCCGCCTGCAATAATCTGATAGTCCTCATGACCTTTTCCCGCAAGCACAATAACATCGTCCTTTTCAGCATTCTTCACCGCCCAGTGAATAGCCTCTCTTCTGTCGCAAATTGTAACATAAGGAGTATCCTTGCCCGCAAGTCCTTTTAGTACGTCTTTTATAATTGCTTCAGGATCTTCATTTCTCGGGTTATCCGATGTTACAATAAGAAAATCTGCATTGTCAGCAGCAGCCTCTGCCATAAGAGGTCTTTTCTTTGCATCTCTGTTTCCGCCACAGCCAAACAAGCATTTAACCTTTCCCTTTGCCGAACCTTTTATAGCTTTAAGCACATTTACAATAGCGTCAGGTGTATGAGCATAGTCGCATATTACCGTAAAATCTCTTCCTGTTGGAACGACCTCGGCTCTTCCTCTTACTCCCTTCATGGAATTTATAGATTTAATAGTTTCCTCAACGTTAAATCCCAAGGTTTCACAGCATGCAATAACCGCCAGTGAATTTGACACGTTAAACAGTCCTGGCATTTTAAATGCAACATTATGCTTACTTGCCTTATCAGAAAAAACATACTTTACACCGTCAGCAGAAAGACAAATTTCCTCAGCATAAAAATCTGCTTTTGTTTCATCAGAAAAAGTCTTTGCTGGACAAGTAATTTCATTAAGATAACGCTGTCCGGCTTCATCATCAATATTTATTATAGCGTTATCCGAGATATCAAAGAGCATTTTCTTCGCCTGATAATAGTTCTCCATTGTGCCGTGAACATCAAGATGATCCTGAGTTAAGTTTGTAAATACGCCCACCTTGAAGCGACATCCCTCTACTCGTTTCTGCTCCAGTCCCTGAGATGATACCTCCATTACAACATATTCGCACTTTGCATCCGCCATTTTTCTAAACAGTTCAAATAAATCATAAGGCTCCGGGGTTGTTCTTGTGGTAGGAATAATCTCTTCACCGATCTCATTCTGACAAGTACCTATAAGACCTGTTTTACAGCCAAAGTCAGTAAGAACCTTTTTGAGCACAGTTGTGATAGTGGTCTTGCCGTTTGTTCCAGTAACGCCAATCAGCTTTAATTCCTTTTCGGGATTACCGAACCATGCGGCACAAAGCTTTGGATAAATGCTTCTTGTATCAGACACAATAATCTGATTTTCAAGTCCCAAATCACGTTCAACAATTACAACTGCCGCACCTTTGTCTGTCATCTGTTTAGCTGCGGAATGTCCGTCAAAGTTTTTTCCTTTAATACAGACAAACATTGCACCCTGCGGAATGTCTATTCTATTGTCAGAAGTGAGCGCTGTAATCTCCAGATTCGGAAGCTCTGTCTTTGCTATCCCTTTTATTAAGTCATAAAGTTTCATTAATTATCAATCCCTTAACCCTAATTACTGAGAGCCTACACTGCTCTCAACAAATGTAACCGTTACTGCTGTTCCCTCAGGAACGCTTGTTCCTTCTGTATAGTTCTGATCATTTGACGCAATCGCTCCATCTTCATCTGCACCCGAACCTTCAACAGAAAGATTCAATCCAACAGATTCAAGAACCGATTTCGCTTGTTCTCTTGTAAGTCCCTGAAGATTTGGAACGCTTACATTGTTAGTTTTATAAGATTCATCAGTATAAAGCACCACGGAACTTCCTCTTTCAACAGATACACCTGTTGGAATTTGTTTCACAACTGAATTTCCGTCGCCTTGGACTTTAACCTCAAAATCAAGATTTTCCAATGTCTTTGTGGCACTCTCAATAGTTGAAAATTCTACATTAGGAACTGAAACCTGCAGCTTTTCAAGCTCTTCTTCAGTATATTCAGGGAACAATCCCAAATATGGCAGAATGTCATTAAAAACTTCAACGCATATCGGTGCAGCAACCTGGCTTCCGTAAAACTCTCCGCCTGTAGGATGGTCCACCATTACCAGCATGATTACTTCTGGATCATCTGCCGGAGCAAATGCACAATATGAAGAAACAT
>CAMWVM010000172.1 GCA_947177715.1 uncultured Ruminococcus sp. | reverse complement strand
GTACTCATGGCTGGGTAGTTGACGGACAGGGAAAAACAATGCATAAGTCCTTGGGTAACGGCATTGAACCAAAGGAAATTACTGATAAATATGGCGCTGATATTTTAAGACTTTGGGTTGCTTCATCAGATTATCATTCTGACATCAGAATTTCAAAAGAAATTTTAGGTCAATTATCAGATGCATATAAGAAAATTAGAAATACCGCAAGATTTATCCTTGGAAATCTTTCAAATAAGGGTGGATTTGAAATTGATAAAGACGGTGTATCTGATGACAAACTTTTTGAAATTGACAAATGGGCTTTGATTAAACTTGATGAACTAATTGATAAAGTAAATGCCGCTTATGAAGCTTTTGATTATCACATCGTCTTCCATGCAATTCATAATTTCTGTGTAATTGATATGTCTAACTTCTATCTTGACATTCTTAAGGACAGATTATATTGTGAAGCTGTTGATTCCGTTTCAAGAAGAGCAGCACAAACCACAATTTATCGAATTCTTTCAGCAATTTCAAGACTGATTGCACCAATAATGTCATTTACAGCAGATGAAATATGGTCATATATTCCTCATTCTAAGGACGATAACGCTGAAAGTATCTTCCTTAATGATATGCCTGAAAAAAGCGGAATTGCAGTTTCTGATGAATTCAAAGCTAAATGGGAACTTATTGCTGAAATTCGTGAGGATGCTAAAAAGGCCCTTGAAATTAAAAGAGCAGAGAAGATTATCGGTGCTTCATTGGAAGCAGATTTGCATATCTATGTTGATGATGACAAATTTGACGTTGTTTCAGCTTTATCTGATGAATTACCTGCACTTTTAATTGTTTCTAGAGCTGAGGTGCTCAAAGGCTCTGAAAATGGTGAATACAAAGGTGATTTAGAAGATATTTCATTTACTGTAGATAAAGCAAGCTGTAATAAATGTGAACGTTGTTGGTCATATTCTGATTCTGTAGGTAAATTTGAAGATCATCCTACACTATGCGAAAGATGCAGAAATACAATTTAAATTTTAAAAGGCTCTGTAAAAAAGCAGAGCCTTTAAGATGATAATAGTGTATAATATGAGAGGAACGACATATAAGTGTTTATTTTTTCTTTAATATTAATTGTGCTTTTAACTTTAGTTGATCAGCTTATAAAATTAGCTGTAGTAAAGAATATTCCGCTTTATGAGATTCATGAAGTAATAAGAGTAGGCAGCCATAAAATTTTCAGTTTGACACATGTTAAAAATGATGGCGCAGCGTGGAGCATAATGGCAGGGAAGTCGTGGTTCCTCATAGGTATTCCTATTATTATAATACTAATTGGTTTATTTTTTCTTTATAAGAAAAGACATGAATCAAAGTTTTTAACAATTTCATTAAGCGTACTTATATCAGGCGGAATAGGGAATTTGATTGACAGAATACGCTTCCATGAAGTTATTGATTATATAAAATTTGAACCAATTGATTTTCCGGTGTTTAATTTTGCTGATATATGCGTAGTAATTGGTGGTATATTATTTTGTATCTATTTTATTATAATAGATGAAATTAATAAAAAAAGAAAATTAACTGCGGAGCAAAATTATGAATGAGGCAGAATATCTTATAACTTCAGATGATGTTGGAAATAGAATTGACAAATATTTATATAGTCTTGAAATTGGTTTAACTCGCTCAGCAATACAAAAGCTGATTGAAAATCAATCAATATTAGTGAATTGCATCTCCACATCTAAGAATTATAAGCTTAAAGAAAAAGATTTAATTACTATCAAATTTCCAGAACCTGTTCAGCTTGACATACTACCGCAAAATATTCCTATTGATATATTATATGAAGATGACGAACTTTTGATTGTAAACAAACCTAAAGGTATGGTAGTGCATCCAGCTGCCGGAAATCCAGATGGTACACTTGTAAATGCTCTCCTATACCATTGTAAAGGAAGGCTTTCAAGTATTAACGGAGTTATACGACCTGGAATAGTTCATAGAATTGATAAAAATACCAGTGGACTGCTTATTGTTGCAAAGACTGATTATTCACACAATTTTTTGGCTGAACAAATTAAAGAGCATAGTTTTACAAGGGAATATCAGGCTGTTGTTTGTGGAAGATTTAAAGAGCCAATAGGCACAATTAATGCTCCAATAGGCAGAAATAAATATGATAGAAAAAAAATGTGTGTAACTGAACATAATTCTAAAAATGCTGTTACACATTATGAAGTAATTGATGAATTTGGTCAGTTTTCATTGCTGAAGTTTAATCTTGAAACGGGAAGAACACATCAAATTAGAGTTCATTCCTCATATATAGGTCATCCTGTTTATGGCGATGATGTATATGGAAAAGCTGTAAAAGGTGTCGATGGTCAATGCTTGCATGCAAAAAAGATTGGTTTCATTCATCCAATAAGTAATAAATATATTGAATTTGATAGTGAACTTCCGATTTATTTTAATAAAATACTAAACAAATTAAAAACATAGAAAGGATTTTCTTATGTTTCAAGATATTTCAAAAGTACTTTTAATTACTGATATGGATGGAACTTTTCTGCCTGCAAGTAAAATACCAAGCCCTAAAGATTTAGAGGCTATTAAAAGATTTCAAGAAGCCGGCGGTAAATTTTCTATAGCTACTGGACGAGCTATCCAAGCATCACAACAATATTTTAATGATTTTAAAGTGAACGCACCAATTATAATGTGTAATGGCGGAATGGTTTATGATTTAATCAATCATAAACAAATATATGATGTTTATCTCCCTGACAAGGCAAAAACATTTACAGAGCAAATATTGAAAGATAATCCTGATGTAGGCTGTGAGGTTTTAAAGCTTGACGGCGTCTATGTACCAAGTTACACAGAAATGGAGAAAATACATTGTGATATTTGCAAAGTTTCACCTATTTTGTGCCAAGTAAATGACATTAAGAATAACTGGTATAAAGTTTTGTTCACTAATGTTCCTGAAAAGTTGCCAAAATTAATTGATTATATAAATAAACATAATTTTGACGATGTAGATTTTGTTATTTCTGCGCCGCAATATTTTGAAATGCTTCCTCAGAATATTTCAAAAGGCAGTGCATTAAAGAAAATGAGAGATATTTGTGGATTTGAGGATTATACTTTTGTAGCTGTCGGAGATTATAATAATGATATTGAAATGATAAAGTATGCTGATGTTGGAATTTGTCCTTTAAATGCAACGGAGGATGTTAAGAATGTAGCTGATATAGTTCTTGATGTAACCTGCGAACAAAATGCAATTTCAGCAGTTATAGATTTTATTTTTGAAAAAGTATCGTGTAATTAATTAAATGGAGGATATGAGAATGGATTCAATTTTGAAAAAGCAGCTCGAAATTACTGCTTGTAAAGTGCGAATGGGAATAATTGAGGGTGTTTATAACGCTAAATCTGGTCATCCTGGCGGTTCTCTTTCTATTGCAGATCTACTTACATTTCTTTATTATACTAAACTAAATGTTTATCCAAATAATCCACAAGAACCGCAAAGGGATAGATTTATTCTTTCCAAAGGCCATACAGCACCAGCACTTTATGCTGTTTTGGCAGAAAAAGGTTTCTTTGATAAATCAGAGTTAAAATCACTAAGGCATATAGGTGCTATGCTTCAAGGCCACCCATGTATTGAAATTCCAGGTATAGATATGTCATCAGGTTCTTTGGGACAGGGAATTTCCGCTGCTTGCGGTATGGCGTTGGCAGGTAAATTATCTAATGATACATATAAAGTCTATACAGTTTTAGGTGATGGCGAAATACAAGAAGGCCAAGTTTGGGAAGCTGCTATGTTTGCTTCGCATTATAATCTTGATAACTTAGTTGCTATAGTAGATAACAATAATCTTCAGATAGACGGAAAAGTTTCAGATGTTATGTCGCCTTATCCAATAGCTGAAAAATTTGAATCGTTTGGATGGCATGTAATAAAAATAAACGCTCACGATTTTGATGATATGGAGAGAGCTTTTAATGAAGCTGAAAAGATTTTCGGACAGCCTGTCGTAATTATTCAAAATAGTATAAAAGGAAAAGGCGTATCTTTTATGGAGAATGTCGTTGATTGGCATGGTAAAGCCCCAAATGCTGAGGAATATGATATAGCAATGACAGAATTGAAAGAACAATTGAAAAGGCTGGAGGACTAATTATGGCAGAGATTATAAAAAAAGCTACAAGAGAAAGCTATGGTGAAGCACTTGCTGAATTAGGGGATGAGTATGATAACCTTTATGTATTTGATGCTGATTTAGCAGCATCAAATACATAAAGGTTATCATACTCATCCCCTAATTC
>CAMWVM010000171.1 GCA_947177715.1 uncultured Ruminococcus sp. | reverse complement strand
AAACATAATGGCTCCCGCCGCCACAGCTATCCGAAAGGATAGGTTGGAGGCTGGGAGACATCTTGCCTAAGTTATAACCCAATAGCACCAATAATGGACATACCATCTGTCCAAATGGATTTCACAAAATAAAAATAAGTATCCATAACTTAATTTAGTTACAGATACTTATTATATAAATGAACCCGTCAAATCAATCACGGGTTACAAGTATTCCAAAAGTCCTTGAACAAAAAATATGTTGTGTTCGGCTTTTCGACAAATGTGACTGTGGAATAAAACTTCCCGACACCACAAAGTGATGACGGGAATTGCGCCGTCTGCGCTAAGACTGGTGGAGGCGAGGAGAGTCGAACTCCTGTCCGAAAATCTATCCCCATGAATTTCTACGAGTGTATTTTGTTATTGCGGTAAAACCCATTCCCTCATACAAAGGCAAACAAACACGCCCCTGAATTCAGTAGACTGTAATACATCAGCAGGCTACAGCCGTCACCTGCTGACGTTCACCACTAATCGGCGCCTAACCCTAAGCCGTGGTACTCAAAGGGAAGACGAGCAGCTATTAAGCAGCTGCTAATTCAAAATTATCTTTGTCGTCTAATTTTAAAACGTACGCCGTTTTAAGAGAGTGCGCTCCTCTACTCGCTTATCATGCTTCAAAATCCCCGTCGAAACCTTTACGCCCCCATTTATTTCATGTCACAGTTCATAATTCAGTTCTGATAATCTCTTCTGAACATACTTAGGCAGTTTAGCAATTACAGTTCTGTAGCTGTGATCTATCATTTCCAAAACAAATTCGTCAGGCAAAGAATTATTTAAAGGAAAAGTATTAAAATACGGTTGTTGAACTGAAGGACAGTGATAACCTCTGACAATAATGCCCGGATATAAGTTCCTATAAAAATCACTGGTCATAGCATCACTGTTAAGTGTCGCACTTGGAATTCCTTTAAGTGTGAAAAACTGTGCAAAAATTCTCTTTTCAACCTTTATCACCGTAACATCTTCGCCAAATGGGAAATCCTTGTATGCACCTTTCTTTTTTAAGCAGTAATCTATGCATTGCTGAGTATCCATCAATCTATCTGCCCTGCTCTTTCATTGCCCTCTCAATATCTCTTTGAGCAGCCTTCTTCGCTAAATCATCACGCTTGTCATGAAGCTTCTTACCCTTGCATAAACCCAAAGCCAACTTAACCCTGCTTCCCTTGAAGTATAAAGATAAAGGAATAAGCGTTAAACCTTCCTGCTTTACCTTTCCAAGCAAACGCATGATTTCTTTCTTGTGTAAAAGCAGTCTTCGTACCCTCATGGGATCACGGTTGAAAATATTACCCATTTCATATGGCGAAATGTGCATTCCCTTTACCCACATCTCACCATCATCAATGCTGCACCAGCTGTCCTTTAAATTAGCACCGCCATTGCGTATTGACTTAACCTCTGTGCCAACAAGTTCAATTCCGCACTCAATCTGTTCAAGAACAAAGTAATCATGTCTTGCTTTTCTATTGTCTGCGATTTGCTTTGTACCGCTTTTGTTAATCGCCATGTCCTTAAACACCTGCCTTTGATGATTTTGCAATTAATTATAACACCATTTAATACCCTTTGTCAAGCAATGAAACCTGTAATTTTACGGCAGTACAAGTCATATTTTCTTTCATGCATACATATTAAATATTAAAATATTAATTCCGAAAGGATTACAGTTTTTTATGTTTGTAAGTTTAAAAATAAAAAGAACAACCGCAGTGACAATACTAATATCAATCGCCCTCACAGCCGTAGGAATAACTGCATTAGCCTCTGTCTTAAAATCTGAAATATCAGATAAAAATAGTAAACAAGTCCCCATTCTTATGTATCATAGTATCCTTAAAGACGAGTCAAAATGGAACGACTACGTCCTCTCACCTGTGGAACTGGAAAAGGATATTGTTTGGCTTAAAGAAAACGGTTATCAGTCAGTTTTTATTAAAGATTTAATAAACTATGTCAACGAAAAAACAGATTTGCCCGAAAAGCCTGTAATCCTCACTTTTGATGACGGAAGCTATAATAACCTTACCTACGTCTTGCCGCTGCTTGAAAAATACGACTTCAAAGCTACTTTTTCTATTGTAGGCTCATATTCTGAATTTGCCTGCGAGGAAGCCGAGCCATCCCCAGCTTACTCATATCTTGATTGGGATGATATAAATAAAATGATAAAAAGTGAACGAGCCGAGTTCGCCAACCATACATATGACCTGCATTCTCTGGACGAACGCCGTGGCTGCACCATGAAAGACGGCGAAACCTATGAACAATTCCGTCATGTTTTCCTTGCAGATATCTTTAAAACTCAGCATTTACTTGAGGATAACTGTAATACCTCCCCCCATATCTTTGCATATCCCTATGGTTTAACCTGCGACTCCGCTAAAAGGCTGGTAAAAAATTCAGGCTTCTTAGCCAGCCTTGGGGTTGAAGAAAAAATCAATACCATCACCATAGGAGATGAAGCTTGCCTATTTGAACTGGGAAGATTTAACCGTCCTGCATTCATATCCACTGAAGCATTCATGAAAAAATGCAACATTAAATAAGACAAAATAAAAAAGACTGTTTCATAAGCATTGGTTTTATGAAGCAGTCTTTATTAATGAAACTCAACGCCACAAAACAATATGTAAAGCAATCCCTATTGGAACCACTAAACGCTGAATAATCAATGTTACAATTATATCCCTATCATTATATTCAAAAAAGTAATTTACATGTCGAAATTGTAAACATTTTGTGTAAGAAGATCATTTGAATAACAATATTATTAAGATTTATTGCAATTATCAACATTGCCAATATACCTTGCTTTAATTATGTGATTTTATACTGTAATCACTTGCTTATAAGATTTCGGCAGTTGACTTTTATAGGTCTTCATGATATAATATTATCGTATATATTTTGATTAATGGAGGATATAATTATGGCAGTATTAAAATTAACACCGGCATTTAAAGATTACCTTTGGGGCGGCACTCGTCTTCGTGATGATTTCCAGAAAGACTGCGATTTTGATAAGATTGCTGAAAGTTGGGAGCTTTCTTGTCATAAGGACGGCCCAAGTACAATATCAAACGGCGAATTTAAAGGTCTTACCCTTGCAGAGTATATTGAAAAAGCAGGAAAATCTGTTTTGGGAACAGATTGCGAAAAGTTCGATAACTTCCCTATCCTCATAAAACTTATTGACGCTAAGGATAATCTGTCTGTTCAGGTTCACCCTGATAACGAGTATGCTCTTCGTGTTGAAGGCGAATACGGAAAAACTGAAATGTGGTATATCGTCGACTGCGACGAGGGAGCTACACTTCTCTACGGATTTAAAGATACAATCTCAAAAGATGAGTTTGCTCAAAGAATTGCTGACAACACTCTTCTTGAGGTTACAAATGCAGTTCCTGTAAAAAAAGGTGACGTGTTCTTTATTCAGGCTGGTACTCTCCATGCTATCGGAAAAGGTATCCTCATTGCTGAAATTCAGCAGAATTCAAATACTACCTACAGAATTTATGACTACGGAAGAGTTGGAAATGACGGAAAACCAAGAGAACTTCATGTTGAAAAGGCTAAAGACGTCACTGACCTCTGTCCTGCCAAGGCTTATCCTGAAACTCCTGTTGAACAGAAAGACGGATATACTTCAAAGCTCTTATCTTCGTGCGACTACTTTACAACATATGCTATTGACGTAGATTCCAAAGCTGTGCTTGAAGCTGATGAAAAATCTTTCGCAAGCCTTCTTATTCTGGAAGGAGAAGGAAAAGTAATCGGTGATGATACCGTTGAGTTCAGAAAAGGCGACAGCATATTCATTCCTGCCGGAACAGGAAAGTTTGCTGTTGACGGAAAATGCAAGGCTATTCTTACAAGAGTATAACCTGAAAGTTCAAATAGATTAACAAACGAAAGGAAAACCAATAATGAAGTTTTATGTTGGTATCGACCTGGGAGGCACAAATATCAAAGCAGGAGTTGTTGATGAAAATTTTAATATCGTTTCTAAAGCTACCTGTAAAACCAATCTCCCAAGACCTGCTGAAGAAATCTGTGCAGATATGGCAAAAGTAGCCTTGGAAGCTGTTAAAAAAGCAGGACTCACTTTAAATGATATAGAATCATTGGGAATAGGCGCTCCAGGAACAGCTAATTCCGCCACAGGAATTATTGAATATTCCAACAATTTGGGATTTTTAAATCTCCCTGTGGTGAAGCTTATGAAAACCCATATTCAAAAGCCCTGCTATGTGGAAAACGATGCTAATGCCGCAGCTTACGGCGAGTTTGTCGCAGGTGCTGCACAGGGAGCAAACGACGCAGTGTGCATTACC
>CAMWVM010000170.1 GCA_947177715.1 uncultured Ruminococcus sp. | reverse complement strand
GGGTCCTTGTGAAAAGTAAAAATTTGAAATAAGCGCTGTCATTGCACCAACCATAAATCCAGCTTCTCCTCCAAAATGCAACGCAGCAATTATTATAAGTGCAGTAACAGGCTTGAAGCTTTGCAGCGGCGAAAAAATAATTCGACTGACAATGCATAATGCCGTCAGAACGGCAATGACTGTCAGCGTCTGAGCACTGTGTTCCTTTTTTTCAAAGGATAGAAAAAAAGCGCCGCAGGCGAGAATCGTCACTGTCGCTGAGATGAAAGCATATTGCTTTTCACGAAATATAATGCACCCTGAAATGACTAAGGCAGGAATCATTATTAGAAGAATAGAATAGGTTATAATCTTTTTTGTCATTATTTTTGCTCCTTGCAAAGTTTTATAACATCATCGCACAATATTGCATTGTTAAATAGACATCTGGAAATCCTGAATGCGGCAGTCGTATAATAGTTGTTATCGGAGAAAAAATTGTGGGGCGTATCAGATGAAATAATTTCACCGTCAAAAAATAGGGCACACCTGTCGGAAATCTGCGCCGCAAATTCAATGTCATGGGTCACCATAAGAATTGTTGTACCTGTAGACCTCAGTTCTTTTAAAAGCATAATAAGTTCCTGTTTGGCATATGCGTCAATTCCTTTAGTTGGCTCATCAAGAAGCAGAATCTTTGGATGAGATAAAAGTATTTTTCCAATAGCACATTTTTGTTGTTCTCCGCCGCTTAAGTCATAAGGATGTTTGTCAAGCAAATCCTTGATGTTAAGATTTTCAGCGATCTCACAGATTTCATTTTCAGCGTCTTCTTTAGAGAAATTATATGCTTTGAGCAAATGCTCAAAGTCGCCTCGAACCGTATCCTTTGTAAAGACTGCGGCAGGATTCTGGGGAAGATATGCAAGATTATTTTTGTAAAGAGAATTGTTTTTATATTCCTTAAGCTTCTTGCCAAAGGCTTTCACCCCACCTTTGAAAGGCTTGGTAAGCCCGGAAATTACGTTAAGCAAAGTGGTTTTTCCTGCACCTGTCGCCCCCAGAATGCTGAAAATTTCGTTGGTGTGAATTTTTAAACTTACTCCTCTTAAAATATCAGCAGAATTCTTTTCATATCTAAACCATAAATCTCTGGTTTCAATGGCTAAATCATCGGGTATTTGTTTTGATTTATCAATTATTTTTTGGGAGCTTGATGTAAAATTGTTTAATAGAAAATTACGACCCTCTCTTATTGTAAGAGGACATTCATCCTGTATATCCAAGCCCTGAAAAATCCGTACAGCTGCAGGAAATCCTAAGCTGATATTATGCAGAATCTTTGGATGAGATAAAAGTATTTTTCCAATAGCACATTTTTGTTGTTCTCCGCCGCTTAAGTCATAAGGATGTTTGTCAAGCAAATCCTTGATGTTAAGATTTTCAGCGATCTCACAGATTTCATTTTCAGCGTCTTCTTTAGAGAAATTATATGCTTTGAGCAAATGCTCAAAGTCGCCTCGAACCGTATCCTTTGTAAAGACTGCGGCAGGATTCTGGGGAAGATATGCAAGATTATTTTTGTAAAGAGAATTGTTTTTATATTCCTTAAGCTTCTTGCCAAAGGCTTTCACCCCACCTTTGAAAGGCTTGGTAAGCCCGGAAATTACGTTAAGCAAAGTGGTTTTTCCTGCACCTGTCGCCCCCAGAATGCTGAAAATTTCGTTGGTGTGAATTTTTAAACTTACTCCTCTTAAAATATCAGCAGAATTCTTTTCATATCTAAACCATAAATCTCTGGTTTCAATGGCTAAATCATCGGGTATTTGTTTTGATTTATCAATTATTTTTTGGGAGCTTGATGTAAAATTGTTTAATAGAAAATTACGACCCTCTCTTATTGTAAGAGGACATTCATCCTGTATATCCAAGCCCTGAAAAATCCGTACAGCTGCAGGAAATCCTAAGCTGATATTATGCTTCTTCATGGATAAGCCTATTTTTTTCGGAGAGTCGTAAGCAATGACCCTTCCGTTTTCCATAACAGCAACCTTGTCGGCAAGAGGGAAAACATTTTCCAGCCTGTGTTCTGTGATCAATATAGTTATGCCGAGCTCACTGTTGAGTTTTTTCAGCGTGGCAATAAATTCTTCTGCGGCAATGGGGTCAAGCTGGCTTGTAGGTTCGTCCAGTATAAGCATCCGTGGCTGCATAATCATTACGGATGCAAGATTTAAAAGCTGTTTTTGACCACCGGAAAGACTTGACGTATCTTGTCTGTACCAGTTGTTTATTCCGAAATAGCTTGCAGTTTCCGCAGTACGGCGGCGTATAGTTTGGGCGGATACCCCCAGGTTCTCCAATCCAAAAGCAAGCTCATGCCAAACCTTATCAGTTACAATTTGGCTGTCAGGATTCTGCATAACAAAACCAATGTCAGATGCACTTTTTCGTGGGTCAATATTTTCAATCGGCGTTCCGTTAAAATATATTTCACCGCTTTTCTCCCCCAATGGAGAAAGCTCTTTTTTAATAAGTTTTAAAAGTGTGGTTTTACCGCTTCCTGACGCTCCGCAGACAACGGTAAATTCGCCTTCGTTTACAGAAAGAGAAACGTCGGAAAGTGCCTGCTTATCAGTTTTGGGATAAGAAAAGCTTAGATTTTGGATATGTAATATTTCCATTTTATATTTCCCTCCATTTCAATAATAAATGGTAAAAGCGATAGGATTCCGAAACTAATATATGCTGTTAAGGATAAAAAATCAAAGCTGATTTTGCTTATGCTCGGGTAGAAATTAAAATCAAGCTTTCCCATTGCCGTGCAAGCCAGCGTCACAACTGAAAGGACAATAGTGAATGCAATAACCAATCCGTCGTTTATGCTGAACTTAAACATGAAATAGCTTGTTCTTGGTTTTAGACCATAGCCTTTTGATTTCATAGAATTTCCGGTTTCCACTGCGTTTTCCAACGCCCACCCAGTCATTGAAGACAGGACAGATGATGAACTCAAAGTCTTGTCAGTTATGCTTTTCTGAGAGAAAAGTCCCATTGTTTTTTGAGCGTTGCTTACCTTTTTAGCTTGTTTTTTAAACATCGGTATAAAACGAAGAGCCATTGATAAAATCAAGGTCAGTTTGGGAGCAAATCCGCCGAAAACATAAAGAATCTTGTCTGTAGTCATAATGCGGCCAAAGCATTTGCACCAGATTATTACAGAAATGATCATTATGCCCATTACGCTTCCATAAATTATCGCCTCAAGCGTAATGGGATTTCCGTTCATGAAAAATAAAGGAGTTTCTCCGTTGTGAGAAAACAGCGGATTAGTTATGGTTATCAGCAGAAAAAGTACTGCATAAAAGCCTAAATCATATGTAAATCCTTTGATATCTGATATAGATAACAAGAATAACAGACTGCCCGAAAGTGAAATGATCTGAATGACAGGATTCCATAGAAACATTGAAATTAACAGTACCGCTAAAAAATATGCTGTTAAAATTCTTGGATTAAGGTTTAAACATCCTTTCAACTCCTATCATCTCCTTAAAAAAAATTCCTAATAAGTATATAAGTGTTTGTGATAGAGTGTCTGTTAAAAACATACAATCTATAATGTGGAAATTTGTGCAATCCTACAAACTTTATTCATATTTCATTCAAAGTTGCACGTTTGTGTGCAAAAAAGGCATCAAAAGGTGCTATAAGTGAAGGGGGTGCTCGCGCCGCATAGGCGACGTCCCGTTTTAAAGAGTGTTTGTCTTAATTAGTGCTGTAGATATGTCTTATAAATCTTCACCGAAATTGCATGTGTAAAGCCACTCTACATAGTCACCGTCCTCAAGCTCTATCTGAGAACAGCCATATTGAGGTGTTTCGCCGTTTATTAAAAAAGTCCAGCCTGAGCCTTCGCCGCAGGAAAGCTCATAAATATGGTTGATGCCCTGAACATAGGCGCTTCCATAGCCTGTTTCATTAGCTCCCTTATAATCCATTGGTATTTTATTATGACGAACTGCACGATCAAGAATATCAAAGGCTGTGTCACCGCTGCGGAGCACATATTCGGTTTTGTCAAGTATTATTCCGTTGCTTGGCACATACTTTTCATTTTTAAGACTGTTATCCAGCTTATCATAATTATCAAGTATTCTGTCACAGTTTATTGAAATAAATACAGTTTGGGAATCAGGAGTTATATCGTCAATATGAGTAAGATAATATTCATCAACAGTTTGAAAATCTGTACCCATAATCAGCACAGCAGCTACTATCAGTATGGAGAAAATAATGAGTATATCTTTTTTCATAGTACACCTCTTTCGGCATTATTTATAAATGCATCTAATAAAACCATTAATTCAATAAGGGGCATCGCCCCGTCATTCAACAAACGACTGGGCGTTAGCCC
>CAMWVM010000169.1 GCA_947177715.1 uncultured Ruminococcus sp. | reverse complement strand
TGCCGCCTCTCCCCCTGCATCGTATTTTTTAAAGACCAATAGCGAAACCGCTACGCACAGGAGTCTAGTGCGCTCTGAGATTTGTATACTAGACAGGTGGGGACATAAGTCGTTGTTATAAATTGATAATTGTGAATAGGCAGATTATTACTGTGCGTCTGGTATGCTAACCACTACACCGATTTTCCAATCATGCCATAGCGAGGTCAAAGCTAATTGACATCACAAACTGATATTGTGATTTGCCCCGTGCGGTCTAGCACTCTGCGATTACCTCAACTTCTACAAGAACGTCCTTTGGAAGCTCTTTTACTGCCACGCATGAACGTGCAGGCTTGCTTGTGAAATACTCTCCATAAATGCCGTTAAATGCTCCAAAATCAGACATATTCTTCAAAAAGCAAACTGTTTTTACCGCTTTGTCGATTGAAGTTCCTGCGGCTTCAAGCAGGTTTTTAAGATTTTCACAGACCTGCTTTGTCTGACCCTCGATAGTATCAGCTTCAACTGCGCCTGTGGCTGGGTTGATTGCAATCTGACCTGATGTAAAAACAAGATTTCCAACGATCTTTGCCTGAGAATATGGTCCGATTGCGTCGGGTGCATTTTTAGTATAAATTGTTTCTGCCATTTTAATCTTCTCCTTTATGTATATAACTTATTTATTTACAATTTTAAAGCCTGCGTCGGTCAAACCCTGACGGATTTGCTTAATATGGTCATAATTTCTTGTTTCAAGGACAATTCTGAGCAGACAATCGGTAATATCGCTGTCCTCGCTGGCTCTCTCATGATGTATGGACACAACGTTTCCTCCAAGTGCTGCCAAAATCTGCGAAACGCCCTGGAGCTGTCCCGGTTTATCCTCAAGCTGGATAGTCAGCGTATCTGAACGTCCTGATTTAAGCAGACCTCTCTTGATAACCCTTGAAAGGATAGTAACGTCGATATTACCTCCTGAAACAAGGCAGACTACGTTTTTACCCTCAACAGGGACTTTATTGAACATTACTGCGGCAACGGAAACTGCTCCTGCACCCTCGGCGATAAGCTTATGCTGTTCGATAAGGGCAAGAATTGCGGAAGAAACCTCGTCGTCTGTAACAGTTACAATTTTATCTACATATTTTTTACAATATTCAAATGTATGCTCACCAGGCTCTTTTACCTTAATTCCGTCAGCGATAGTCGCCACATTATCAAGGCATTTGATTTTATTATCCTCCAATGATTCTACCATTGACGGTGCTCCGCTTGCCTGAACTCCATAAATCTTAATTTCAGGCTTTAAGGATTTGAGTGCAAAAGCCACACCTGAGATTAATCCGCCGCCGCCGACGGGAACAACTACTGCATCGATTTCAGGGAGCTGGTCGAGCAATTCAAGACCGATAGTTCCCTGACCTGCGATTACATTTTCGTCGTCGAACGGGTGGATAAATGTATAATTCTTCTCATCTCTAAGCTGGATAGCTTTATTATATGCATCGTCATACACGCCCTCAACAAGGCAGATTTCTGCGCCGTAGCTTCTTGTAGCTTCGACCTTAGAAATCGGTGCACCGTCAGGAAGACAAATAGTTGCTTTTATACCGCTTTTCTGTGCGGCAAGTGCAACGCCCTGAGCATGGTTTCCTGCGGAACAAGCAATTACTCCGTGAGATTTTTCTTCTTCACTTAGCTGTGAAATCTTATAGTATGCTCCTCTGACCTTAAATGATCCTGTAACCTGCAAATTCTCAGTTTTAAGATATACGTTAGCCTTTGGGTTTATTTGGGGAGCATTAATGACCTGAGTTGGCCTAAGCACCTCTTTCAAGACATGTTTTGCATGATAAACCTTATCAAGTGTAAGCATTTTTATCAACCTCTTTAAAATATAAATAAGCCTCGCCCCTAAACAGAGGCGAAGCTTTTAACTCCGTGTTACCACTCTGATTGCACAGCACCATACACACAATGCCGCACCACTCAAACTCAAATAACGGTGAGAACCGGATGAACCTACTAAAATTCAATTCACCAACTCAGGAATGATTCTAATCCGCAACAATCTGCCGCATTTCACCGCTCACGGCTCTCTGAAAGTCTGTTTTTCGCTGATTACGTTTCCGTCAAAGTTTTTAAAATATAATAATATTATAACACTATTGGCGGATTTGTCAAGGGGCGGTGATAGATTTTTAGAGAACATAATTGGGACTGGGAGAAAAAAGATTAATTACCTTAATGCCCTTTTTCTCCGCCAAAAGAACGGCATAAGCGATATTACTGCAAGAATCTTACCTTCTAAAAAGGGTTGCTCTAATCTTTAATTCCATACTTTTTACAATTCGCTGAAAAGGCGTATATAAAAAATAATGGGACGCTCTCCCTACTAAGCGTCCCAAAATTGGCAAACAGTACGGTTCAGTGGACTGTTTGCTATCTCACTGCAGATGAGGTAAACAGAAAAAGGAATGAAAGGTTTGATTTCCTCATCGCAGATGAGTTTCTAATCCCCAACAGCGAAAATAAAGGTTTATTGCCTCAAATTCATTGAGCAAATGAATTTAACGACATAAGTTTGAACCCATACTTATAATATCACGTTTCTCTTATTTTGTCAATAGTTACATTTTAATATTTTATTACCAGCAATCGTAATTCTGACAAATTTCAAAATCATTTATGATTGAAATCGGTGAACTTACATAATCAGTAATTCCCTTTCCCATATTCGGATGGATTTTAGAATACACTAAATCCGTACTGAACAAAGTTATGAGAACTACGCAAGCTGCAATCCGTCTTTTAATCGGTATCTTACTAAGCAACTCGTCAAAAAACGGCGCCATTATATATATTCCTGCACAGCCTGCGAAGCCGAATATTAGTGCTCCCTCAAGGCATATTCTACCATTTATATTACAGAAATAGCCTTCATAGTCCCAATATTTTATATGCTTAAACTCTTCAAGATACCAGCTTGTAAAATACTCGATAACGGAACAGATTACAACCACGCTGAAAAACGTT
This sequence comes from uncultured Ruminococcus sp., assembly GCA_947177715.1. Taxonomy (GTDB): domain Bacteria; phylum Bacillota; class Clostridia; order Oscillospirales; family Ruminococcaceae; genus FB2012. The sequence continues at coordinate 1,389 of CAMWVM010000169.1, read as the reverse complement.
AAGATATGATTATCCATGATTTTTTTCAAGAGGATTATTCCCACAGTTCCGCCCACGCCGTAGATAGGAAGCCATGGTCCGAACATAGTACCACGATTAACAAAAACGCCGTCTTCGACGATATGAATGGCAACTTCCCAAAGCCATCCTATCAATGAGAAAATAAAAAACAACAGAATATATGTAACAAGCGTATAATGTCTATGATAATCTCTATGTATTATTTTTCTTTGATTAACACGGCTCATATGTGACTTCTGAGCCTCAAGTCCCGGATATTGTTCGAGGGCTTTAAGGTCGTCAAGCGTCATAGTTAACTCCATTTTACTTTATTCCTCCATAATTTTTATTGCAATTTCATCCGATATGCTGTATAATAAATACAACAAACTTCGGAGGTTATTTGATGATATTCCTTTACTTACTGCCTTTTTATCTCGCCATTGGCGGATATTTATTATTCAGAGTATTTCACTGGACTTTTTCTTTTGCTAAACCGCTCAACGCCAAAAGATTTAAAATCCCTTTCGGCATTGTTTATTTGATATGTCTTTTATCGCCCATTTTTGCCACATTGCTGCCAAAATGTCTATTTACAATTTGGATAAGACGTCTTTCTACCTACTGGCTGGGTGTCATGCTTTACATGCTCATGGCAGTGGCATTAATTGATATAATAAGATTTATATTGAAACACACAAGGCTAAAAAAAAGCTTTTTATTCACTTCAAAAACTCTTGTAACCATGGGAATAGTCACAGCGATTTTCCTATCCTGCATATGCACCTATGGTCTTTACAACGCAAGGAACATAAAAATCAACTCATATGATGTAAATGTGGACAAGTCCTGCGGAGATACAAAAGACTTAAAGATTGCACTTATTGCAGATTTGCACATGGGTTATTCTATAGGTGCAAGAGAAATCACAAACATGGTAACAAAAATCAATGAGATAAATCCTGACATTGTTTTAATTGCAGGAGATATTTTTGACAACAGCTTTGACGGGTTAGACGACCCTGAAGAAATCTGCCGCCAGCTTCAATCAATCAAGAGCAAATACGGGGTTTTTGCCACCTATGGAAATCATGACATCGAAGAAAAGCTGATAGTCGGTTTCACACTTGGAAAGAAATCCGAGAAAACCAGCAGCGATGAAATGGACAATTTTATTTATGAATCCGGGATAACGCTTCTTCGAGATGAAGCCATGCTTATCAATGATGAATTCTACATTGTAGGACGCAGGGATTATGAAAAGCCTTCCACAGACGACGGTTCACGTCTTTCTGCACAGGAGCTTACCAAAAACTTAGACAAATCAAAGCCGATTATTTTCGTAGATCACGAACCGTTGGAGCTGCAGGAAACTGCTGACGCAGGTGC
>CAMWVM010000168.1 GCA_947177715.1 uncultured Ruminococcus sp. | reverse complement strand
AGTTGTAGCACGCTGAGCAAAAATATCAAGTATTAGCATTGTTCGGTCTATAGTGTGTACTTTGCAGACCTCCTCAATATTTCTTATTTGAGTTGCGGTAAGCTCATGGTCAAAAATTATCTGGTCAATTTCTTCATATTCACAAATTTCAGCCATTTCCTCAAGCCTGCCAGAACCCACACAGGTTGCTGAATCAAATGACTGACGCTTTTGTATTACTCTTGCAACAACTTCACCGCCGGCAGTATTCGTAAGCTCCTCAAGCTCGTCAAGCGAGGTTGAAGCGTCATATTCACCTATATCAACTGCCGCTAAAAGAATTCTGTTTTTTTTCTCAATGTTATTTATCATTTCCATCATATATTTTGTCCCTCCTGATATTTATTAGCATTTGAATTTTTGTGTTAAATATATCAGGCATATTATTCTACAGACCTCATTATCTTTCTTACTCATTTAGGCATAAAAAAACACACCCTTAGGCGTGTAACGAAAAGTTATACGAAAGGTCTGAAATAAGCTGCACAAAAAGTGGTGCTGCCCGATATTCAATTAGTGATTTGTCACCTTTATTCTCATGACTTCCACGCTCCTTTCGCAATCAATGATTAAAGTATATCACATGATGTTTGCTTTGTCAATGTATTTCAGCACAGAAATCTCAAAAAACAAAGCGCATATACAACGTATATGCGCTTTAAAATCTTCTGAAAATTATTTAAGCTGTTCTCTTAATTTCTGCTGTTCTTCTTCCATCATTTTCATAAGCTCTTCCAAAGAAGCGGAAGCTGTCTGTCGAGTTGAAGAAACTGACTCCTCAGCATCTCTTGGCTGCGGCTTTGATTCAGGCATCTGTATTTCATCGCCCTCATTTTCCGTAATTTCTTCAGCAAAATCCTCTTCACTTTCTTCAACAGCATCAACAACATCATCAATATCTGTTTCATCAACATTTTCATATGAATCCGTACCGAAATTGATATCATAATCATCTTCATCAGAATTGGAATTCTGAGTTTGAAAATGTGGATCCTCATTAAGAAAACTTTCTAAAGTTTCATCATCCTCATCGTCATCTTCATATTCATTATCATTGCCACGTGAAGATGAATGTGTTGCAATAACAATAATAATTTCAATAATTGCTAAAAGAATAAGAGGAATTACAATACAAATTGCCATTCCTATGTAAGATGTTACAAACTTAATTACTTTTCCGGCTGTGACGTAATTAGTTGTTGCAATTCCTACCACGTCTTTAGCTTTAACTTCATAAACATTTTCAGAATCGTTCCCCTGATAAACTTTATAAACAACTCCGTCAACGTTATCGCCTTTTGCAACTACATCCTGAAGCCAAAATACAGAAGTACCGATATTGGAAACATTTTCACATAAAACAGCTTTTCCGATTTTGTCCATACTTGGTGAAACATTTTCAGCCAAAACTAAAGAATTTTTCGGAACGGCGTCACCCATCTTATTTGAATCCATCAGAAATACACTGTAGCCTGCAATGCTCGGTGTTACATCATCATTTTTAAATACTCTTGAAACACCCACCATAGCCAATATTTCTATTATTATAATTACAACAAAGAATATAGCAACTTTTTTTGCAGCAGAGGATTTCTTTTTTGTTTTGCTCATTTTAAACATTCCTTTCAAAAAATTTTTACACATATATTATCTGTATAATAAATTATAACATATATCTTTTTAAATTTCAACAGCATAACAGATTTTTTCTGAAAAGTGTTGACAAGTTTACTTGGCAGGTGTATAATATTTTTGACAAGCAAACTTGTGAAAAATATTAATGAAAGGAAATATCATAGATGACCAAAGAAGAAATCTTAGAAAAAAGTCGGAAAGAAAACAAAAATAAAGATATTTGTGAAATTGAAGCAATTAACCAGTCAAGCGCAACTGCAATTCGGATAGGTTTATTGTTATGCTGCCTTATATCAACTATTGAAGTTGTTTTTACTGATACTATACACTGTGGGACTTGGACGGTCTTTTTCGGTATGACAGGAACATTATTTCTAATAAAATACATTAAGCTGAGAAAAAAGCATGAGCTTGTCCTTTCAATTTTTTATATTCTATTGGGGACAGGATTTTTGGTAACATATATACTAAATCTATTGGGAGTAATATAATGGACGAAAAATTAATACTTCAGAATCATCTTAAAACTGTACGCACTGATAAAGGGCTCTCACAAAGCAAGCTGGCTAACATGGTAGGTGTTTCACGAAACACTATAAGCTCAATAGAAACAGGACAGTATTGTCCCACTGCTAAGCTTGCATTAATACTATGCACAGCTTTGGACAAAAAATTTGAAGAGCTTTTTTATTTTGAATGAGCAAAACCGCACTTTATAAAAGTGCGGTTTTATTTAATAAGGGGTTTTGCCCCGTCATTCAAGCACGACTGGACATTAGTCGTAGGTTATATATTAATAATTAAATTATGTCACATCAAATATTCTTATATTTTCATTTGCAACATCAACTTGTGCAAGAAGAATATCTTTTATCTGTGCTGCCTCACTATCAAGCAATCCGTCTGATTTTACTACAATGTTTGCATTTTCCCCATCGAGATAAACGACACAATCCTCGAAACCTGCTGCTTTTATAAGGTTTTCCACAGTACTTTCTGTTTCAATAAGACCTGACATAGTTGCGGCGTCCTCTGATGCAACCGACTGCTCCTCATCTGTTGTATCTCCTCCGTCCATTATTGTTTTAAGTGTTTCTACCGCCTCATCACGTGAAGTCATTCTGTCTATTCTTGCCTGCGCAAAATAATCCTTTGAAGAATCATTGCTTACAAGCTGAGTATCGCCGTAATTTGCCGCTTCATTTTCAATTTTAGATGTCTTTTTGAGCTGACTTCCTGTTGCTGAAAATGCATAATTAATGTAAATTGCAACTCCGAGAATTAAAGTCATTCCTGCTAAAATTATTTGCTTTTTTCCGATTATTAAGGTTGGTTTTTTCATTATTGTTACCTCCATAAATATAAAATTATCTTCTGCATTCTACGCAAATTTTACTGGACGGCAGATTCAGCGCTGTGGATGCCGCCCTTAATACACGTTCGTTCAGGCTCGCATCTCCTCCTCCCTGACAAACTATAACCACCCCGCTGATCTGCGGTTTAATGATTTTTCTTACAAGTGCGTCTTTTTTTCCATTTTCCTCTGTCATTACTATTTGATTTTTATATTGTTCAGATGTTTTCTCACCGTCCTTGTCCGTATCAGTATCAAGTTCCTCCGCATAAACATATTCTGTGGTACCTTCAATGGTCACCATAACTTGTATTTCCCCTACACCTTTTATTTCACCCAATATATTTGAAAGTTCGGTTTCTATCTGCTTTTTGTATTCATATGTATCTTCAGTTACAGGGTCTTTAGAAATTGACATTCCTGTTTCTTTTGTATCGTTGTCAGGAATAAGTTCAGAAAGCATTATAAGTGCTATTCCGCAAATTCCGAGAATAACAATTAATTTTGTTCGATTTTGTTTAGCAAAAAAGTCTTTTATCTTTTCCTTTAAATCTTTAATATTCACTGTTATCCTCCTCAGCAAATTCCACCTCCGCTTGAGGCAAATTCTCACTGACTATCGCTTTGACTTTATCACGATCAGATTGAGTTGAATTTTTAAGATATACCGTTGCTTTTTTTATTTCTAAAGAATTATATTCATCAAGCTGTGAAACTATGACTGTTTTTTCAACAGGTATTCCATTTTGATGCATCAATTCGGTTAAAACATTTTCAATGTTTTCTGATGACTGATTCAAATACATTTCCTGAAAATCCTTATTTAAATCTTCATATTCATCCTGTTCAACCAGCTTGTCAGCAGCATTAAGATCAAGCTTAAAACCCCCTCCTAAAAACGGGGTGAAAACTCCTAAAATCAAAATCATTGTCAATATTATTTTCAGCTGTTTTTTCAGTGTTCCCTCTGGGGCTGCTATATCCGTAAAGCTACTTACTATTCCAATTATACAACCAGTAAAAATTGCCGTTTTCAAAATATCCACGTTTTACGCTCCTATATTCATTGCCGTCATCATAAGCACAGCCGTTGCAATTACAAAAATAACAGAAAAGCAAATAACAACGCTTAGTCCAATAGACATTACGGCATTGGTGCTTTTGAGGAATTCACTGCATTCTTTCTGTTCAAAAATTCCGCTTATAATCTGTGCAATGGATACTATAAATTTTATTGCTATAATAGTCACCACAGGCTTTAATATCATAATACATATTATAATAATGCCAATGCTTCCAATGCCTGTCCTGATTACACCCATACTGCTGTGTATAGTGGAGTAAGCCTCGGACACCGCTCCGCCTATTACAGGAATAAA
>CAMWVM010000167.1 GCA_947177715.1 uncultured Ruminococcus sp. | reverse complement strand
AAGGGGCTAACGCCCAGTCGTTTGTTGAATGACGGGGCGATGCCCCTTATTGAATATGAAAAATCAAGGAGTATAATTATGGGATTTAAAGTGTCTGTCATTGTACCAATATATAATGGTGAAAAATATATTGAAGGTTTATGTAAGCAGTTGCAATTACAGACCTTAAATGATATTGAAGTGATTTTAATAGATGATGGTTCTGAAGATAACAGTAGAAAAATAGCTGATGAATGTGCAAAAAAATATTCTAATGTTATATCGATTCATCAGGAGAATCAAGGTGTTTCGATTGCAAGAAATAATGGAATCAATATAGCAACAGGAGAATATTTAGGGTTTGTGGATGTAGATGACAATATAGATTCAGATATGTATGATACTTTATATCATACAGCAAAAAATAATAATCTGGATGTTATATGTATGGAGAATATAGGCAAAAGCAAAGAGCTGACTATTATCACTGAAAAAACAGAAATGCTGTCATATTTTTGTTTATTTAAAATTCGTATGAGCGCTTGCTATAAATTATTCAGAAGATCACTTTATCCACGTTTTTCATTTCCGGAAGGCAAAAGGATCAATGAAGATGCAATGGCTGTATATCGTGCGATTTTAAATTCTGAAAGAATCGGTTGCATCAACATAGATAAATATCATTATAATCAACATGAGGGTTCAAGCAGCAGATCGGCAGTTTTCACAGAAAAATATTTTGATGCTATAGAAATTGCAGATGTGATGTATAATGAAATTATTGAAATGTATCCTTCATTGCTTGACATGGCAGAAGCAAGAAAGGCGAGGACATACCTCCGCATTTCAAAAGTTTATTGTTTGAGGGGAGCTCCTAAAGAATATAAAGACAGGATGAATGAAATTAAAAAATATTTGAAAGACTTACCTCCCAAAAAGTTGGGGGTGTATTTCAATAAATATGATTTTATTAGATATATTCTTTATTTATATGCTAAACCTTTATTTCTATTAATGATTAATACCATAGACAAGTAAGGTGCAATGAGGGTAACAAGAGTGAAAATATTAGTAATTACATATAGTCGTACAAGAAACTACGGCGGAATCTTGCAGGCATATGGTCTGTATAAGTATTTAAAATTAAAAGGAAATGACGTGGATTTAATAGATTATATCCCACGCCGTTGTAATATTTATAATAAAAAAGAATTTGTAGACGAGGCTGCTTCTAAAAGCAAGCTGTGGGGAAAATGTGCTTTCACAAGATGGATGTTTTCTATTATAAGATATCCATCTATGCGTCGGGCTGCTATTCCATTTTGGGACTTTATGAATAAGAATGCAACGTTTACAAAACCATATTATAATAATGTCGAATTATGCGTGGATGCGCCGAAAGCTGACGTGTACATTACTGGAAGCGATCAAGTTTGGAATAGTCAGTTTAGTGCGAATCAAGAGTTGGACTTGCCGTTTTATCTTTCATTTGTGGAAAAAGCAAAGAAAATTTCATATGCGTCAAGCTTTGGCAGAGCTTCCTTGCCTGAGAAAGACAAAAAAATCGTTAAAGAGATGTTAGAACAGTATAGTTCAATTTCAGTTCGTGAGAATTCCGGGAAAGAAATTTTGAGGTCCATGGATATAGATTCAGAAGTGGTAGTAGACCCTACAATTCTTTGCCCGCTTGAAGAATGGAATGCTATTGCTAATAAACAACTGGATACAAATTATATTCTTCTTTATCAGGTGAATTTTAGTTCACAGATATATCAATTAGCTAAAGCTGTCGCCGCAGCGGAAGGCAAAAAGATAGTTACCATTACATTAGACAGCAAAGATAAAAAGAATGTTAAGAACGACTTAAAGATTATACCGGCTATTGAGGATTGGCTTTCTTATATTAAGTATGCAGATTTGGTAATAACAGATTCTTTTCATGCGAGTGTATTTTCAATTTTGTTTAAGCGGAATTTTGTAGTAATCAGTGGTACTCGTAAAGGGATGTCTACACGAATCAGTAATTTGTTAGATTCGGTTTCATTACAGGAAAGGGAGGTAAACAGTTTCAATATTGATGAGGTTTTGACTGTGGTTAATCAATCTATAGATTGGGATGAATGTCATCAAAAGCTGAATCTGTTGAGAGATAAATCCAAAGAATGGTTAGATATAGCACTCTCTAATAAGTAAATTGCAGGAAGGCGAGTAAGATATATGGATGGAAATAAAAAAAATAAAGCTCTTTTGACCGGAACTATTACATATGCCATAGGTAGTTTTGGAACTAAGTTTCTTAATTTTCTAATTGTTCCGCTCTATACTTATTACATAATGCCGGCGGATTTAGGTGATTATGACTTGTTGGTGACAACCGTCAGCCTCCTTTCTCCTCTATTAACAATGAAAATATCAGATGCAGCATATAGGTGGATTATAAAAGAAAAGGAAAACGAAATTCCATACATATCAGCCACTTATAAATTGCTGTTAAGAAACTGCTTGCTTTGCGCCATAATTCTTTTGTTAATAAATTGTTTTATTCCTATCTGGAATTGCTATTATTTTATTGCTATATTAATTGGAGATCGTATTTTAGAGTGTCTTCAAAAGCTTCTTCGTGGCGTAAAAAATCAAAAACTTTTTGCCGCTTCCGGTCTGTTTCACACCGCTGTGTTGGTAGGACTTAATTTAATTAAGGTATGTTATCTGAAACAGGGCGTGGAAGCATTGTTGCAGAGCAGTATAATTAGTCTATATGCGACAATTGCATTAATTTTAATTTTAGAAAAGAAGCTTCGTACCACAGACTTTAAACCAAATTATCGAACACATCAAAAAGAAATGCTTCGCTATTCCATTCCATTGGTTCCATCAACATTAAGCTGGTGGGTAATGAGCGCATCAGACCGATATATCATACGTTGGATTATGGGAAGTGCCGCAAACGGTATCTATTCTGTAGCATATAAATTTCCGTCCATTCTCCAAACAGTTTTCACTATGTTTAATAATGCGTGGACTGATATGGCATTATCTGAACTTGGAAAAGGAGAAAAATCAGAAGAATATACTAAAAAGATATTTCAGCAGTTTTATAAGATATCGTTTGGTATGGCATTTGTATTGATTCCATTAACTAAATTAGTGATGAAGCTTATTCTCAGTTCTGCATATAAAGAAGCAGCAGTGTATGTTGGTTTTCTGTATTTGGGAACAGTGTTTCAGGGGTTTTCCTCTTTTAGCAGTATTGGCTATTTGCAAGGCAAGAAAACAAATGGAGCTGCAAAAACAAGTGTGTATGGTGCAATAGTTAACATAATTATAAATTTAATATTTATAAAGTTTATTGGACTTTTTGCAGCAGCACTTTCGACATTTCTTGGATTCTTTGTAATGTGGATTTTTAGAATGAGGGATATAAGATATGTTTTTCCTGTAAAAATTGATCTAAAGGTTTTTATTCCATACCTTGGAGTAGGAATTGCAATAGCAATAGCAACAGTATGGACAAATAATATTGTGGACTTTGGTTTAGTTTTGGCTGGTATGGCATTTGTATTGATTCCATTAACTAAATTAGTGATGAAGCTTATTCTCAGTTCTGCATATAAAGAAGCAGCAGTGTATGTTGGTTTTCTGTATTTGGGAACAGTGTTTCAGGGGTTTTCCTCTTTTAGCAGTATTGGCTATTTGCAAGGCAAGAAAACAAATGGAGCTGCAAAAACAAGTGTGTATGGTGCAATAGTTAACATAATTATAAATTTAATATTTATAAAGTTTATTGGACTTTTTGCAGCAGCACTTTCGACATTTCTTGGATTCTTTGTAATGTGGATTTTTAGAATGAGGGATATAAGATATGTTTTTCCTGTAAAAATTGATCTAAAGGTTTTTATTCCATACCTTGGAGTAGGAATTGCAATAGCAATAGCAACAGTATGGACAAATAATATTGTGGACTTTGGTTTAGTTTTGGCTGGATGTCTATTCTTCCTGATAGATAATAGAGATAGTTTGAAATCAATATTATTAATGGTGAAGAAAAAGAAAACTTGAGGCGATGATTTCAATGAGTATATATGAAAAAAAAGAGCAATGCTGTGGCTGCTCTGCGTGTGCAAATGTATGCCCTAAGCAATGCATTACAATGAATGAAGATGAAGAGGGTTTTTTGTACCCCACTGTTGATTATGATCTGTGTATAAATTGCGGTCTGTGTGAAAAGGTCTGTTCATTTAAAAAGATAGAAGAGAAAAATAGTGTGTTGGAGGCTTACGGATGTAATGCCATTTCAGATGACATTAGAAAAATAAGTTCCTCCGGCGGAATTTTTTCGTTGCTTGCTAAATGCATCATTTCACAAGGCGGCGTTGTTTTCGGAACAGCTATGACAGATGATTGTAAATCTGCATTTTTGTTGAGGATTGAAACAG
>CAMWVM010000166.1 GCA_947177715.1 uncultured Ruminococcus sp. | reverse complement strand
AAGCCCTTGCTAATTTAGTTAAACCTGATGTGATTATAATAGCAGACGCTCTTGCTTGTTCTGATATTTCTCATCTTGGAACCACTGTTCAGCTTACGGATACAGGGATTTCTCCGGGAAGCGGTGTGGAAAACGCAAGAAAAGAGCTTTCAAAAAACACTTTAGGTGTTCCGTGTATTGCTATCGGCGTTCCTACAGTTGCTGATATGAATACCATTGCGGAAGGACTTTGCAGTAAGACTGCTCCGGAAGAATTCAATGGAATGCTCGTTACTCCTAAGAGCATTGATAATCTTGTGCTCCGTTCAGCTGGATTGATTGCCTCGGCGGTAAACAGAACTTTTCATCCAAGTCTGAGCGATGAAGAAATTGCTTCGCTGATTTCATAGCTTTTTTATACTGTAGATATCTCCTTGTTGTCATAATAACCAAAAAACAACAGCATTTATATTGCAAAATGCTGATTGACAATGCTTTTTATTTCTATTATAATTAAAGTAGCAAAAATATGCATTGTTACATTTTTGTATGGGTTTTTCCCATGGGTAATTTTAAAGGAGGTAACTTTATAAATGAAATTGGCAAAACGTTTATTAGCAGGAAGTCTTGCTTTTATCATGGCTGCTGCAATGGCATCATGTACTGAGAGCGAAGGTGATTCTTCATCAACTTCTAAAAATTCACAGCTTACTGCAAAACAGGAAGAGATGGTAAAGAGTCTTTTGGATAAGCTTCCTGATATTGAACTTGAAAACAAAACCATTAAGTGGCTTGCACACTATGACATTAACCCTGCTGACGGAAAGGCTGCATCTCCAGCACTTTCACTTTTCCAGCAGAAATACGGCGGAAAAATTGAATCAAAAGTAACTACTTATGAAACAAGATATGACGACCTTGCTACTGCTGTAATGTCAGGTCAATCTCCTGACTTCTTCCCGGCAGATGATATGGATACATTCCCTAAGGGTGCTATCAAACAGCAGTTTGAACCTATTGATGATTATATTGATTATAATTCAGAACTTTGGGCTGATACAAAGGATATTGCTGATCAGTTCAGCATCAATGGAAAGCATTATATTGCTGTTATTCAGCCTACACCTTCATATGCTTGCTTCTATAATAAGACAACTATTGAAGACGCTGGTTTTGAACAGCCTGCTGAATTGTTTGAAAGCGGCGAGTGGGATTGGGATATCTTTGAGAAAATGTGTCTTGAATTCACAGATGCTGAGGAAGATATGTATGCACTTGACGGATATTGGTACAACAATGCTATTTCCGAAAGCTGCGGTGTTCCTTTGATCACAATGGAGGACGGAAAAGTTGTTCAGAACATGTCCAACCCTGAAATTGAAAAGATTCAGTCAAGAATGTATGACCTTCAGAAGAACGAAGTAGTATTCCCACGTTGCGATAATAACTGGAATACTCGTGGTAACGGTGAGAACGGTGACGGTCTTGGTTCACACAAGACATTGTTCATTCCTATTGGTATTTGGGCGATTGAAGAGCCTTTGAGTAAGACTGCTCTCTTCGGTGATATGGAAGCTGGCGAAATCATGTTTGTTCCAATGCCTAAGAACCCTGCAAGCGATACATACTACATTTCAGCTCGTATAAATGGTTACAACCTCTGCTATAAGGCTCCTAACCCAGAAGGATTTGCTGCTTACATGACATGTGTTAAGACAGCAGCTGATAGTGATGTTTCTTCTGAAATCTTTGAAGAACAGCTCAGAGATGAATACAAGTGGACTGATGAAATGATTGCTATGAGAAAGAAGATTTATGAAATGACTAAGGAAAATCCAGTGTTTGATATTCACGATGGCGTTTCATCAGACCTTAAGACAATCATGAATGATGTTAACCAGGCAACAATGATCACAGGCGGAGATTCCATGACTTGGACAGAATGCCGTACTTCTAATGAAGGAAGCGTTAAGTACCTTATCAAGGAAGCTAACGAACAGCTTGCAGCTATTAAATAATCGATTTTGATTTATTAACCGCAGGGAAGTAATTTTCCTGCGGTTGTTTTTTGCACAAACTAATTGACAAAAGCGTTAGAATATAATACAATAAGTTATTATATATTGTTAAGAGGTGTGGACGATGTCCAATGTATGTAAATCCTGTGGAAAATACTATGAAGGAGATTACTGTACTCATTGCGGATATGGTAACAAGGATATAAAGACAAAGGCTGCGGAAAAATACAAGAAAACCACAAAGCCTGTTCGTTTTATGAATGACGAAGAAAAAAAGGAGTACTATGACAGACAGAGGGAAAAGCTATCAGAAAAAGAAGCAAAAGCTAAAAACCCTAAATCAAATAGAAATCTGTTGATTTTTATTGCTGTAGCTGCTGTTGCGGTAATTGCTGCCGGCCTTATCAGCAGCGGAGTGATTTCGTTTGGTGACAAAACTGACGTTATTGAAGACTATTTTGAAGCAATAACTGAAAGAGATTTTGATAAATACGTTAACTGCTTTCCTTCAGAGATGAAAAAGGACTATGAAAACGACCGTAATGAATTAAACTGTTCTAAAGATGAATATATGGAACAATTTGTATCTGTATTTGAAGATGATTACGGTGACAGCTTTTCTGTATCTGTAAAGTGTGGAAAGGCTACAAAACTTGAAAATTACAGCATGGAACAATATGAGGAAACTTATGGCAGTGTGCCCAAAATATCCGAGGCTTATGTTGTTGCAGTGACAGTAACTTTAAGCGGTTCTGAAAAAACTAACGATGAACAGTTTAACTGCTATGTGGGAAAAGTAAGGGGTAAATGGAAGTTGTTTAATCTTGAATACACGGCAGGTACGATTACTTCCGAAATGCAAAATGACAGTTCAAAACAGTGATTGAAATAAAAAATGCACGTTCTTTTTTGAAACGTGCATTTTTTATTTGTGTACTGAGCTTTTATGTGTTATTTTCGTAGATTTCTATAATTTTATTAACGATAGCCAAAGGACTTCCTTTTCCGCTTACGGCATAGTGGGAGTTTTTCAGATACAAAGGACGTCGATAATCAAATCGTTCTTTAAGCTGTTCTTTTGTGGAATTATAGGCGATGGGGCGATTTTTATCTCCCTTTATACGTTCATAACAGGTGTCAAAGGATGTATCAATGAAGATAACAAGACCTGATTTTTTAGCTGTTTCTCCATTTTCCTCAGAGAGCAATGCTCCGCCCCCTGTGGCGATAACACCACCAGTTTCAGAAAGTTCCATAAGACCTTTGGTTTCAGATTTACGGAAATATGCTTCACCATATTTCTCGAAAATTTCCGGAATTTTCATCCCTTCCTGTTTAACTATATAAAAATCCAAATCGGTATATTTCTTGCCTAACTTTTTTGCAAGCTGTTTACCTACTGTAGATTTTCCGCAGCCCATAAAACCACAAAGATAAATTGCACAGCATTTTTTACTTTTACACATACTCATAAACCTTTCAGATTATTTTAATGTATCAAGAGCCTTTTCGAGAGTTTTAATATTTTCAACATTTACAGCATTCTTTCCTTTAAGTGTTTTCTTAACAAGTCCTGTAAGAACCTTATTAGGTCCAAGTTCTATATAGTTTTCGTATCCTGCGGTATCCATTTGAGCAAGCTCAGAGGTGAATTTTACAGGTGAAACTATGTGTTTTGCAAGAAGCTTTGGCATGTCAGAAAAGTCTGTAAGCTTTTCTCCCAACACATTGCTGTAAAATTCAACGTTTGGCTCATTAAATTCTACGTCTTTTATTTTTTCATAGAACTCCTCAGAGGCAGACTGCATCAGTTTTGAATGAAATGCAGAAGCAACGTTAAGTTTCATGCATCTTGCTTTTTTCTCTGTGAATATATTGATTGCCTTATCAACGGCGTCAACATCTCCTGCAATTACAGTCTGGACAGTTGAATTGTAGTTTACAGGAACAACGTATCCATCAATTTCTGCACAGGTTCTCTCAATTTCCTCAGCTGAAAGTCCTATCACGGCACACATTGCACCTTTGTTAGCTTCTGCAGCTTTCTGCATCGCCTCTGCTCTTGCTTTTATTATCTTAAATCCGACTTCAACGGAAAGCATTCCTGCTGAAACCATTGCGGCATATTCGCCCAAAGAATGCCCTGCCACTCCGTCAAAGCTGATACCCTCAGATTTGACTGCTTCCAAAGCACAGAGTGAGCAAGCCATGATTGCAGGCTGTGAATTTACTGTTTTATTAAGTTCTTCTGCAGGACCGTTGAAAGTGATGTCTGCAAGGTCATAGCCCAGAATTTCATTAGCGGTTTCAAAGATTTTCTTTGCACCTTCATACTTGTCGCAAAGCTCCTTTGCCATGCCTACATACTGAGAACCTTGACCAGAAAACAAAAACATATTTTTTGCCATAGTTTTTACTCC
>CAMWVM010000165.1 GCA_947177715.1 uncultured Ruminococcus sp. | reverse complement strand
CGACCACCGAGATCTAAACTCGACTAGTCGTCGGCAGCGTCAGATGTTTATAAGATACAGGTAAGAAGGAAGCCATATTCAGTGGTACTTCTGGACGAAATAGAAAAAGCTCATCCTGATGTATTCAATATACTTTTACAGGTGCTTGATGATGGAAGAATTACCGATTCACAGGGCAGGACAGTTGATTTTAAAAATACTATTATTATACTGACTTCAAATCTTGGTTCACCTTATATTCTTGAGGGAATAGAAGAAGATGGCGAGATTTCACAGCAAGCAAGAGAACAGGTTGACAGGCTGTTGAAAGGTCAGTTCAGACCGGAGTTTCTTAACCGTCTTGATGAGATCATTTACTACAAGCCGCTGCAGAAAACAGAGATTCTGAAAATTGTTGACCTAATGCTTGATGAACTTAGAAAGAGATTGACTGACAAACAGGTTGGAATTGAGGTTACTGACAGGGCAAAGCAAGCTATTATAGATCAAGGCTTTGATCCAAGCTATGGAGCAAGACCTCTTAAGCGATTTATTCAGCGGAAAGTGGAAACTCTTGTTGCAAAGAAGATTATTGCCGGAGAAGTTGAGCCTGAAAGCATAATAAAAGTGGATTATGATGGCTATAACTTCGCTGTTTCGTGATTTTTCAGCTTTTTTGATTGACAGAAATAAAAGTATGTGATATAATAAGTCCCGTAAACAGACAGTAAGTTTACGGGATTTTTTTAATAATCAATTAGGAGAATAGCTATGAAGAAAAAGATGATTTTATCTGCGCTTGCTGTTGCAATGGTATTGTCCTTCGCTTCTTGCGGAAGACCTGAAAAGCCTGACAGTTCAGCGTCGAAAACTAAAGTATCGACTCAAAAAACCCCTGAAATAAATGGATACAGAATGAAAATTGATATTTCTGATGTAAAGGGAAATGATGATTTAAGTGGTCTTACAGGTTGTTTCATTGAAACTACTGACGGAGAAGAAACCGGATATATATCAATAAACGATGATGGTGCGGTTTATGTCGGCAAGGATAGTAACTCGGTAAAACCTTTGGGAATTGAAGTTTCAAAGGACGGTCTTATGGTGTATAGAATTTCAAGACCTCCTGTTGATTTATTTAATTCATACAGCTTTGATGGAACAACGCTAAAATATGAAGATGACGGTCAAAAGATTGAGTGGGAAAAGGTGGAGTACTTCTTGATTTCCGGCACTTATAACTGTTCCAAACTGGATGGAAACGGAAGTGAGATTTGGACTTTCAATGAAGATGGGACAGGTACGAGTGTTGACCCCAGTCAGCAGGAAGTTAAAACTAATGA
Organism: uncultured Ruminococcus sp.; assembly: GCA_947177715.1. Classification (GTDB taxonomy): domain Bacteria; phylum Bacillota; class Clostridia; order Oscillospirales; family Ruminococcaceae; genus FB2012. Next base: position 3,101 of record CAMWVM010000165.1, on the reverse strand, counting down.
ATTTAAATTTACACAGGATAAGGACAAGGTTATTATAGAAGAAAGTGACGGCAAAAAGACTGAGTATACATATATTTATGACAGAGTATCTCTTGTTCTTGAATCAGATAAAGTTGCACTTTCTATGTCGATAGCTTAGTAAATAAAAAATCCGGCGTTGTTGCCGGATTTTTTTATTTGTTATGCTGATTGTTGCTGATTTCTTTAAGTTCACGTCCTTCTTTCAAAAGATCGTGGAGTTTTGAGTAATCATCTTCGGAAATAGCGTCACGGTAATCCTCAAGGCTTTTGATGATGTGGTTTATTTCCATAAGCAAAGGCTCCTTGTTCATCATAAACAGAGTAGTCCACATATCCTCATTAAGCTTTGCAACTCGTGTTAAATCTTTAAAGCTTCCTGCTGAAAATCCAGATTGCTTTAAAAGGCTGGGACTTTTAATGTATGCGCTTGAAACTACATGGGCAAGCTGTGAAGTAAAAGCAATGATCTGATCATGTTCTTCCGGTGATGAAACCACACACTTAGCAAAACCAATGTTATAAGCCAGATTTGAAATTTCTTTGACAACAGAAATCGGTGTGCTGTCAGTTGGGGTCATGATGAAGCTTGCTTTATCAAACAGATTGTCCACTGAATATGCAAAGCCTGAAAATTCACGGCCTGCCATTGGGTGACATCCCAAAAATTTCACACCGCATTTACTTAGTTCTGTTTCTACTGAGGACACGATTTTGCCTTTAATACCACAGGAGTCAATTACAATACTGCCCTTTTTAAATCTGTTTTTATTTTCAAGTATAAAATCTATAGTTTGCTGAGGATATAGACAAACGATAACCACGTCGCAGCGGTCAAGCTGGTCGGATGTAATTTCGTCATCTATAGCTTCTTGTGCAAAGGCTCCTGCGATGGTTGCTTTATTTATATCAAGTCCATAACAAATTTCGGTTGTATTTTTCTTTATTGCTTTTGCAAGGGAACCGCCTATAAGGCCTAATCCTACAATACCTATTTTCATAAATGACATCCCTTTCATACTGAATCATAAGTGATATTCAAACTCACTTTAATGCTTTTATCTAATAAAGTATAGCATTGTTATTGAATTTTGTCAAGAGCAGAAAAACTGATTCAAGTTTAATCAAAATCAGGCTGTGAATAATGATTTTATTTTTTGGGAAAAGTAGAATTGTACCATAATGGTACGACATATACTTTGAAGGGAATGATTTTAATGAAAGATAAACAGTGTGAAAAAACCGCAGGAAATAATCAATGGACAAGTACCCATCGTAAAAACAAATCGGACAAGCGTGAAAGACGAGATGGACCGGGAGGAAACTAACCCCATTAAACACGTATAAAATGCTGAGGCTGTTTATGTAACGGCTTCGGCATTGTTTTTTGCTAAAACGTAAAAATTTGATGAAAGAAAAAGTTTCGTCAAATCTCTTGAATTTATATACAAGTCATGGTATAATAAAAGTAATTAATGTACTATATATAACTTAGGCAAGATGTCCGCCAGCCTCCAACCTATCCTTTCGGATAGCTGTGGCGGCGGGAGCTATTATGTTTTTAGCAGGAGTAGAAACTCCCACTAAAAACGTCAGCTGAAGCTGACATTGCCACGTTGAAAACGGGCAAGCCCTTATTTGAACTAATAACTGATGTCATCTTATTGAATTATGTGATGTTATACCTTATATATAGTGTATTGTTTGACTGTGACAAATTTGTTGTTGCAATGAAAGGAAGAAAAGCGAATGAAATGTCCGTTTTGCAATTATGAGGATACAAAAGTAATTGATTCTCGTCCAAGTGAGGAAAAAAAACGCCGTCGCCGTGAATGTTCTAACTGCGGAAGACGTTTTACAACTTATGAGGTTGTTGAAAAACCATCTCTTATGGTATATAAAAAAGACGGAAGCTTTGAGCCTTTTGACAGGGCAAAGCTCTTCAAGGGCTTGCAGAACGCTATTAAAAAGCGTCCTGTCAGTGTTGATGAGATGAATGAGCTTGTGGATAACATTGAAAATTCATATGCTAATGCAATGCAGACGGAAACGACCACCAGCGAAATTGGTGATATGGTTCTCAAGGGGCTGAAGGATTTGGATCATGTTGCATATGTAAGATTTGCTTCAGTTTACAAAGACTTTAATGACGTGGACTCGTTTATTCAGATAATTTCAGAGTTAGCTGAGAACTAATAAAATCAGAGGATGTATTTCCGTTTTGGTTATTGTAATTTTAACGGCGGTATATTATAATTAAAAATGTACTGTAAGTAAAATGATTTAAGTTGATTGTAAAGATGTGCGAAAGGAGAGTTACTTCATTTAAGAAGTAAATACATATTATGAGTAAAAAAATATTAGCGGTTTTTCTAATATCAATGCTTTTGCTTTGCGGTTGTGATGTTTTTAGATCGCCTGTTACTGTTGAGAAGAAGTCAGTGACGACTTTGGCTGATGACTCCTCAATTACTGAAGCTGATGAATCGTCTGAAGAGGACAGCTCAGAGGATGAAGATTCTGAAGATGAGTCGCAGGAGGACAGTTCAAAAGAAGATGATGAAGATTCATCAAAAGATGAAGATTCGTCAGAAAACAATGATGATACTGATTATAACTGGACAACCACTTCAAGTTGGAGAGCACCGACTACAACAGCTAAGAGAACTACGGTGCAAACTACTAAGAAAACAGTGGCTTCCACAAAAAAGACTGTTGCTACTTCAAAGAAAACGACAACTGTTAGTACACCTAAGGCAACTAAGCCTGTTGTATCGAAACCAAAGCCGTCTACAGATCCTATTGTTTCGGTTGATCCTCCGATAAGCGATCCGCCGGCATCAAACACGGACCCAATAGTAGAACAAGCTCCGGCAGAATCCGATCATAAAGAATAGGTGAGGGAATTTTAATAATGCGGTAACAGATAGTGCTGTGCCGCATTTTTTGTTTTATCAGTACATTTGATATAAAATCAACGATCACTAAAGTTTAAAATTGTGCAAGTCTACAAAGTCGCAAAAAAACAGTTGACAACCAAGAAAAAAGGTGATAGAATAAACAAGTCGCCGAAACGGAGACAA
>CAMWVM010000164.1 GCA_947177715.1 uncultured Ruminococcus sp. | reverse complement strand
GTATCAAACGGACAGGCTGTTGTTCTTTATGACGGTGATTATATTATAGGCGGGGGAACCATTATTCAAGCATCAAATAATAATATTTAATAGAATAATCTTACTATTAAAGCTGAGAATACAAAGCATGTAAAATCTGCGGTTAGCGATGATACAAAAACTTTTGACTCAGCTTTTATTCTTACTGCTGAATAATAAACTGCTATTGTATAAAATGTTGTTTCTGACGAACCCATAAGTACGCTTGCTACTCTGCCAGCGTAGCTGTCAGGTGAAATATCTCCAAATAACGATTCAAGCACAGCCAGCGCCCCGCTTCCGGAAATTGGTCTTATCAGTGCAAGGGATGTACATTCTGACGGAAATCCTAAGGCTTGTGTCAATGGCGAAAGCAAGCCCGACAGTGCACTGATTGTACCGGATGCTGAAAGCATTTCAATAGTAGTCAGCAAAATAATTAATGGTGGTATTAAATCAACTGCGATTAATAGATTTTCTTTAGCCCCCTGAATAAACACATTAAATATATCAACTTTTTTTATTAAAGCATAAATAAAAACCAAACATATAATAAGCGGTATTAACAAGTCAGATAAGCTCATTTATTTTTTTCTCCCGTGCATATAAAGTACAGATACCATAATGCATCCCGCAATAACTGATAAAAGTGATACTATAAATATAGGAAATGTACAATCCCAGGGAGTTTGTGAGCCATGTGACATACGCAAAGCTGCAACAGTGATTGGTATAAGCTGTATTGATGATGTGTTTAAGACCACAAGCATAGCCATATTTCGTGCCTTATTTTCGCAATTATTTAGATGCTTCATAGCTTTTATTCCAAGAGGTGTAGCTGCATTGCCAAGACCGAGAATATTTGCCGTTATATTCATGCAAATTGTTTTAAAAGCTGTACTTTCAGAAGAAATTGATGGAAACAGTAAACTAACAGGCTTTTTTAAAAGCAATGCAATTTTATTTGTTAATCCGGACTTCTCAGCTACCTGCATAACGCCTCCCCAAAGTGCCATTGCACCTGCTAAACTGGCAGCTGTTTTTAACGCACTTCCCGAAGCCTGTAGTATTGCTTGAGAAAGTTGAGATATATTTCCGTTAATTATAGAAAACACTATTGAAGCCATAATAAATAAGGTTATTATATAATTAATCATTTTTTCACCTTTTTTAAAAGTTATTTTTGGATATTTTACGATTTCTTGATATTTTTTTCGAGATTATGCTTGACAAAAAACGACAAGATGTGTTACAATATAATTGTCATAAACTTTTTATGCATCGAGATATTATTTCTCATTAGATTTTATTGAAAAGGGGATTATTATTATGAAATCTACAGGTATCGTAAGAAAAGTTGATGAACTTGGAAGAATCGTATTGCCAATCGAATTGAGAAGAACATACGATTTGGCAATCAAGGATGCTGTTGAAATCTATACAGATGACGACATGATCATTCTTAAAAAGTTCCAGCGCACATGTGTATTCTGCAACAGCCCAGAGGATGTTGTTGAATACAAGGGCAAGACTATTTGTTCTGAATGTATGGCTGAGCTTAAGGGCAACAAGTAATTCAACAGAAAACAGGGAATGTTTTTGTTCCCTGTTTTTATTTTTATTCTTACTAAATCATAAGTATGCAAAAAAGCGGTCAATTATTTGACCGCTCATTTTATTTTTTATTATACAATTCAAAAGCCTTATCAATTTCCCCATCATACTTTACCTTACCGCCTTTAAGGTAAATAGCACGATTACATGTATCTTTTATAGAACTGTTAGAATGTGATACAAACAAAACAGTAACTCCTGAACTAATTAACTCTTTAATTTTATTATTGCATTTCTTTTTAAAGTCAGCATCACCAACGCTGAGAGCTTCGTCTATAACGAGAATATCTGGCTTAATATTTATGTTAATAGCAAATCCAAGTCGCATTTTCATACCGCTTGAATATGTTCTAACCGGCTGATCAATATATTCTCCCAAATCCGCAAATGTAACAATATCATTTTCAAGAGCTTTAATTTCATTATCATTTAAACCCAAGAGATATCCCTTGAGATATATATTTTCCATTCCAGTCATATCAGGCGAAAAACCAGCCGTAAGTTCCAGAAGAGCAGCAACTTTTCCTCTTACTATAATCTCTCCCGAATCCGGAAAAGTAACACCTGTAATCATTTTCAAAACAGTTGATTTTCCTGCACCGTTTTTTCCGATAATACCCACAGATTCACCGGGATATATCTTAAAATCTATACCGTTTAATGCTTTATGTCGTTTTACGCCACGATTATTAGTGAAAATTGCTTTAAAACGTGCTTTTTCATTTTTATAAAGCAGATATTCTTTATGAACATCAATAAATTCAATAATCGGTTGTTTTTCCATATTATTTACCTTTCATATTTTAATTCAATAAGGGCTTGCCCGTTTTCAACGTGGCAAGGTCAGCTTCAGCTGACGTTTTTAGTGGGAAATTGTACTCCTACTAAAAAACATAATGGCTCCCGCCGCCACAGCTATCCAAAAGGATAGGTTGGAGGCTGGGGCACATCTTGCCTAAGTTATAAAATATCGGGAAGAATTTTTCTTAGCTTTTTATAATAATGAGATCCTACAAAAATTAACAATATAAATTCGGCAAAAAATATTATTGTTTCGGTTGTGTAATTACTGTCAAATATAAATTGATTATACAAGAAGCTTTTACGGTATCCATTTACAAAATAGTTTATAGGGTTTAGATACATTATTCTCTTTATCCAAACATTGCTGACATCATAAGTGTTCCAGAATATGCCCGATAACCAAAAAAGTCCTGTTATAATAGAATTGATAAGATTTTCAAAATCCTTGCTGAATGCACTTAACGGTGCTGTAGCCCAAGACAACACCAAGAAAAACAGGAACATCATAGGACAATAATAGAAAAACTGAAGATTATAAACTGATGGTCCGTATCCAAAACACAAAACAACTATATACATTATTACACACAGCATTGCATGTACATATAAAGTAGATAATGATGTGAAAGTCATTATATTTGAAACCGGAAACGACAGCTTAGTTACAAACTGACGGTTTTGCCTAATGCATCGTGATCCACCAATAATATTCTCGCTGATGAAAAACCACGGAACATAACCAGTAAGCATAAACACAAATCTCGGGTAACCGTTTACAGTACCTGATGCTCTAAGTCCTATTGCAAATGCAAACCAAAGAATAAACAGTGTAAACGTAGGTTTAATAAGCGCCCAAATTGATCCAAGAGCTGCACCCTTATATTTTTTTTTCAATTCATTCACAGATAAAAGAACAATCTGCTTTCTTTGTCCTTTATGCTCGTTAATTATATTTGTCAATCCAAAAAAGTCGAACTTAGTTTTGCTGATTTTAATCACCTCAAAAATCAAAACAATTAATAATCATTTTATCTTCTTAAAAACTTCTTATAAATCTTCCCGGTAAAACTTTTGGGAAGAATAAAGATAATCATTTGCATTATACATGGCACAATAAAATCTATAATATTAGAAAATCCCATCCTATATATACGCCATCTCACAGAAATAAAGGATTTTGTATTTGCCCAATTCTGACGACGCTCATAATTACTCTTTGAAACACGGTATTTTACCAAGACCTCTTGAATATTAGCACCCCTTGCTCCATTATTAAGCATTCTTACAACAAAATCATAGTCCTCACAGCGTTTTACAGTTGTATATCCGCCAATCTTTTTAGCTAAACTCTTTTTAAATACAAGGGTTTGATTGTTGAAGGGATTACGTCGTCTGGCATATTTATGAATCTCCTCATTACTTTCAGGAGTTCTCTTTACAGCAATAAATTCATTGGTGTCAGTATCAAACTCTTCAATAAAAGCACCACACATATCCAAATCATGATTATCACAAAGAAGTTTAATTTGCTTTTCGCATCTGTCAGGCAAGGCCACATCATCTGAATCCATTTTCACTATATACTCGTTTAAGCAAGCCTCTATACCAATATTTGCACATTGTCCTGTACCAACATTATCTTCTAATCTTACTGTATGAAAAATATCTTTAAATTCCTGTTCATACTTGAAGATTACCTCATCAAGCTTGTCCGTCAGCTTTCCGTCACATACAAGTACAAAATCATTTGTTTGATAGGATTGATTAATCATACTGTCAATGCTTTGCCTCAGATATTCCGGCTTTTCTCCAGAATAAACTGACATCAAAATGCTATAGGGTTGTAAATGCCCTATGTCAGACTTCATACTATTACTCCTCCTATATCCTGTCTCGTGTACAGATCTCCGAGCCCACGAGGCTCGTGAGCGTCGCGGTGGCCGGGTTCTGCGTGGAAAAAAAAATGGGGGAGGGGGGGGGGGGGGGGAG
>CAMWVM010000163.1 GCA_947177715.1 uncultured Ruminococcus sp. | reverse complement strand
CCACACCTATCCGAAAGGATAGGTTGGAGGCTGGGGGACATAAGTCGTTGTTATATTATACCACGTTGTCTAATAAAGGGGATTATTTGTGAATAGTAACATAATATTCACTGTCACAAATTGTATTATAGCATTCAAAGGAATGCAAATCAAGTGCATTCATATGAATTCATGATAAAATCTACATAATGTACAAATCACAGGAGGTATTTTTATGTATTTTTATCAGAGAATTCGAGATATGAGAGAGGATAACGACCTTTCTCAGGAGAAAGTGGCGGAGGTGCTTGAAATCACCCGACAGCAGTATCAGCTCTATGAAAGCGGTAAGAGGGAAATGCCAATGCACCTGTTTATCACACTGGCACAACATTATGGTGTTTCACTGGATTATCTTGCAGGAATAAAAAAACAGAAAATTTAGTCGTATGTTGTCGGTAAGTTATAAAATATAAACAAAAGTTATTGTTAATTTTCATTAAAAAGCTGCTTGATTTTAAGACTAAAATGTGTTATAATGACTAAAGTAAATTAAATATCTGATGTTCTAATATAGGAGGTATCATTCATGGAAGGAAGAGTTCATACAATAGATTCACGCAAAAACAGAAAAATTAAAATCGGCATTATCCCCGGACATTTTGCGACTAACCATTCACATATCAATTACTATGTAGATATGACTTCAATCAAAACAAGCCATAAGATGGCTAAGGAAGCCGCAGATGAAATCGCAGGTACATATAGCAGTACCCACATTGATACAATTATCTGCCTTGAGGGAACTGAAATGCTGGGAGCATTTCTTGCTGAAAGCCTGTCTGGCAGCGGTATAAACAGCGGTTCGGACATTTCTGTTATTACCCCTGAGCTTAATACAAATAATCAGATGATTTTCAGAGATAATACCCAAAAGAAAATTTGGGGCAAGCAGGTTCTGCTTCTTATTTCATCTGTGTCTACTGGTAAAACTATAAATCGTGCTATTGACTGCCTCCAGTATTATAACGGGCATCTTGTGGCAATCGGCGCAATCTTTTCAGCAATTAAAGAGTCGAACGGAATTGATGTCCATGCTATATTTACAAGAGATGATATCGTGGGATATGATACATATTCCTCAAATAGCTGTCCAATGTGTCAAAACGGACAAAAGGTAGACGCACTTGTAAATAGCTTTGGATATTCAAAGATTTAGCATAAATCAAAGAAGCTAAGCAGTCATTATTTGTGACTGCTTTTTTATTGCAAAAATAAACGGTATCAGTAAAACTGATACCGTGTTTTCTGTAATGTATAAGTTATTCTGCTGATTTTTCCGAAGTTCCGTCAAGATCAAGAGAAACAAGAGGATTTGCAGATGAAGCAACCTTTGGCATTACACCATCCCATTTTTCAATAGCTTGGTAGTTAATAAGATTTTCATTAAGCGATTGTGAAAGCTGTTTGTTTGCCTTAGCCTGTGCGTCAGCTTTTGTCTTAATAGCTTCAGCTTCTGCGTCAGCAGCGATAACTTTTTTCTTAGCCTCTGCCTCAGCAATTACAATAGCCTGTTCCTGTTCAGTCTTGGTCTTGATCAGATTTTGCTCTGCAACCTGTTTTGCTTCGATAGCATTGTTAAATTCCTGTGAGAAATCAAAGTTTACAATGTTGAATTTCTCAATCTGAATTCCATAATCTGATACCTTTGATTCAAGCTGTTCCTTAATTTCATTACCAACCTTGTTACGTTCAGTGATAAGCTGTTCAGCCGTGTATTTTGCACTTACTGCTTTCATTGATTCCTGAACCGCCGGCATAAGAATTACTGTCTGATAATCAGGTCCGATGTTTTTGTAAATTGATGAGGATGAATCGGTTCTTACTCTGAAGTTTACTGCAATTTTTGAGCTGACTGTCTGTAAGTCTTTTGAAACTGCACTTGCGTCAGCCTCGTATACCTGAATCTTGTTTGAAATAACTACAAGTTCCTGTGCAAAAGGTACTTTAAAGTGAAGTCCCTCATTAAGAGCAGCATCGGATACCTTACCGAATGTAACAATAACACCGGTAGAGCCTGCAGGTACAATAGCCAGTGCAGAAATAATACCTACCAGTATTATTATCAAAACTGCAATTATTGCAACAATTTTGCCTGTCTTTTTTGATGGTTTAAAATCAACTACATTTGAATTGTTCATAATCTTTTCTCCTTGTTTGTCTTTTTAATTGTTTGAAACTCTGTTTCAATTTGTCTTATTAGATAAGAAGAGCGATAGCCCATTGTCATGATGAAAAGCACCTTGTTTAATCGCTTTCGTGCTTCACCATCGTATTCTGCCCCAAGATTTCTGTCAATTTCCACAGATATTTCACAGGGATCATAAATGCCTTTCCTGTCAAGAAGGCAAATCAGCCTGCAAAAAAGATTGTAAAGCTCCCTGTCATGAAGAATATCATCTGATAAATCATCAACTCTTCCGTTTATGTACGCCATAAGATTTGCAATGTCTTCAAGCTTCATTGAATTTCTCAGAATGTTAATCAAAAGTATTCGGGAAACCTGACGTTCAGTGTATTTTTTGTCTATCGTTGCGGTAACCCACCCTCGTTTTATCCAGTTCTGAATTGTTGATCCTTGTAAGCCCGTCAGTGCTGAAAGCTGTGAAAGAGTTATTCCTCCCGTAACTGTCAGAATCGGCTCAATAAGTGAGAACGCATTATCTTCAGCCTGTTCACTAAAGTCTATAATAGTTCCTGGTAGCTTGTCAATCATTTTTTTCATTCCTTTCTGTCTTGAAATCAATAAGATACACTTGGGTTTGAATGAGCTTTTCTTATCATGATTAGATTATATCACAGGTTCATGTGAACTTCAAATGCAATCCAATGATATTAAAGGCCAGTAAAACACAAATTTTTAAAATATCTTTTAATATCTCTGTCAATCGCATTGTATCTTTAAATATCTTTACCTTTCATGCCTTGTTCACAATAAAATGTGATGAAACTAATAAATATTTAGTACTTTACAACAAGAGTAAAATGTGTTATACTTAATTTATCTTTATCGAAAGGGTTGATTTAATATAATTAAAGGCATTTTTGATTCTCATTCACATTATGACGACCAAGCTTTCGATAACGACAGAGAAAAACTTATTGATTCTTTGTTAATTGACGTAAATTCACCTGTTGAACGAATTATGCATGCCTGTACAGATGAAAAATCAGCACAGTTTGGTCTGAAAATGGCTGAAAAATATAAACATTTTTATACTTCAGCCGGTTTTCATCCTGAGTGTATGGACAGGCTTCCGAAAAATTATATGGAAATACTTAAAGAGCTTGTTGAAAATAATCCTCAAATTAAAGCAATAGGTGAAATCGGACTTGACTATCATTATGATGGTTATGATAGGGAAGCTCAAATTGAGTTGCTGTCAAATCAGCTTGAGTATGCATTACAGAAGGACTTGCCTGTTATTCTTCACTGCCGTGACGCTTTGACTGATTTTATGGAGCTTATAAAAAAGTATAATCCTAAAGGCGTTGTGCATTGTTTTTCAGGTTCTGCTGAAACAGCAAAGGAAATTCTGAAGCTTGATATGTATATTGGTTTTACAGGAGTTCTCACCTTTAAGAATGCGAAAAAAGCGAAGAAAGCTTTTGAGGTCGTGCCGATGAATAGACTCTTGTTGGAAACAGATTGCCCTTACATGGCTCCTGAACCGTTCAGAGGAAAACGCTGCAGCAGCGAAATGATTGAAAAAATAGCTATTTGTGCTGCAGAAATAAAGGGCGTTGATACTCAAACAATAATAAATAAAACAAATGAAAATGCAAGACGTTTGTTTAAAATAAATTAAAATCTGAAGGGGGAAATGCTATGGAAACATTGTATTTGGTTATACCTTGTTATAATGAGGAAGAAATGCTTCCAATTACGGCTAAAGCATTGGTTGAAAAAATGAATAATCTCATGAACGAGGGGAAAATATCACAGGATAGCAAGGTCATGCTTGTGGACGATGGTTCTAAGGATAAAACATGGGAAATTATCGAAAAGCTTCATGATGCAATTCCGCTGTTCACGGGTTTAAAATTATCCCGCAATAAAGGACATCAGAATGCCCTGTTGGCAGGACTTATGACAGCAAAGAATTATGCTGATATCATAGTTTCTATGGACGCAGATTTGCAGGACGATATAAACGCTATTGACGGATTCCTTGAAAAAAGAGCCGAGGGCTGCGATATAGTATATGGTGTGCGTTCCTCTCGTGAAAAGGATACCGCTTTTAAAAGAGGAACCGCTCAGGGATACTATAAGCTGCTGAGTAAGCTGGGAGTGGAAATTACATATAATCATGCAGACTATAGACTTATGAGTAAAAGAGCAGTAGAATCTCTTGAAAAGTTTAAAGAAGTAAACCTGTTCCTCAG
>CAMWVM010000162.1 GCA_947177715.1 uncultured Ruminococcus sp. | reverse complement strand
GTGCAGGAGCGATCTTCTGGATGTGGGTGTCTGCTTTTTTCGGAATGACACTTTCTTATACAGAAAATATCCTTGGCGTTAAATACTGTAAGAAAACCGGTGTTTCAGGAGCGATGTCATATATGGAAAAAGGATTGGATTCTAAATGGCTTGCAGTCCTTTTTGCAGTTTTCTGCACCCTTGCTTCTCTTGGTATGGGCAATATGGCTCAAAGCAACGCCATTTCAGCCTCATGTAAAGATGCGTTTTCTATCCCGCTGCCAGTGACCGGAGCAATACTTACCTTGCTTATTTTTATAATTATATCAGGAAAAGATCGTCTTGCCAAATGTACAGAAAAATTAGTGCCCTTTATGGCTCTTTTCTATATTATCGGCTCTCTGATAGTTATAATAAAAAATCATAGCCTTTTGGGAAACGCCTTCGACCAAATTTTCAGTTCTGCCTTTTCTATTAAATCTGCTGCAGGAGGCGGAGCAGGCTTTGTATTAAAACAAGCTTGCATCACAGGATTACGTCGAGGCGCATTTTCCAATGAAGCAGGTCTGGGATCAACTGTTGCTGTCCATTCCAGCTGTCGTATAAAAGATCCCAAAACCCAGGGAAGCTGGGGTATGGCTGAGGTTTTTGCCGATACCATGATTTTATGCACAATAACAGCCTTGGTTATTTTAGTCAGCGGTGTGGAAATCGGCGAGGGTGGACCTGATATGATATGCTCAGCCTTCTCAACAGGTCTTGGAAACTTTGGAGCAGTTTTCATGGCGGTTTCCATGATACTTTTTGCATTTGCCACTATTGCAGGCTGGTTTTTTATCGGTCAAAGTGCCTGGAAATATATTTTCCCCAAAAATGATATTATTTATAAGGTTCTTTTCACCCTATGCGTTTTTGCAGGTTCTATATCCTCTCTATCTGTCGTGTGGGGAATTTCCGATATATTTAATGGACTAATGGCACTGCCAAATCTTATAGCCGTGCTGCTGCTTTCAGGCGAAGCCGTAAAAGAGCACAGAAAAAGAGATTAATTCATTCTCTTCTGTTGTTCAAGATAAATCAAAAGAACATTTATATCCGCAGGATTTACACCTGAAATGCGGCTTGCCTGTCCAACGCTTAAAGGCTTTATTTTGTTCAGCTTTTCTATTGCTTCAAGCCTTAAGCCCTTAATCTGTGAGTAATCTGTATCAGGATTGAGTGCCTTTTTCTCTAATTTGCGCATAGCCTCAACCTGTTCAAGCTGAATTTTTATATATCCCTCATATTTTATCTGAAGCTCAACCTGTTCCTTTACCTGTTCAGGCAATTCAGGACGGTTAGGATCAATAAAGTTCAATCCTTCGTATGAAAGCTGAGGGCGGCGTATAAGCTGTGCTAACTTAATTCCTGAAGAAATCGGTTCTGTCCCGCATTCTTCAAGATATCCGTTAAGCTCTTTTGATGGACCTAAATTTACATTCCAAACTCGGGTTATTTCCTTGTCAATAAGTGCAAGCTTGTTCTGTAAAGCCTCAAAACGCTCGTCAGAAATAAGTCCGATTTCATGACCCTTGGGAGTAAGTCTAATGTCGGCATTATCCTGCCTTAAAAGTAAGCGGTACTCGCTTCTTGATGTCAGCATTCTGTATGGATCAAGACAGCCCTTTGTCACCAAATCATCTATAAGCGTTCCTATATATGAGGACGCTCTGTCAAGAATCAACGGCTCTTTTCCCGCAATTTTCAGCGATGCATTAATTCCCGCTATTAATCCCTGTGCGGCAGCTTCTTCATACCCGGAGGTTCCGTTAAACTGACCTGCTCCGTAAAGTCCTGAAATTGCCTTGAATTCTAAAGTCGGAGCAAGCTCTGTTGGGTCGCAGCAGTCATATTCGATTGCATATGCGTTTCGCATGATCTCTACATTTTCAAGACCCTTTATTGTACGCAGAAATTTAATCTGTACATCTTCAGGTAAAGACGATGACATTCCCTGAAGATAATATTCATCAGTATCAAGTCCCATAGGCTCTATAAAAAGCTGATGCCTTGGCTTGTCAGGGAATCGCATTATTTTGTCTTCAATCGACGGACAATATCTCGGACCTATACCCTCTATTCTTCCCGAATACATGGGAGAACGATGAATGTTCTCTCTTATTACCCTGTGAGTTTCATCATTAGTATAAGCAATATAACATGAAACAGTATTTTTCAGCTCGTTATTGTTGTCAAAAGCAAACGGAGTGATTTTTTCATCACCCTCCTGCTTTTCAAGAATATCAAAATTAATTGAACGTCTGTGAACTCTTGCAGGAGTTCCCGTCTTAAATCTCCTAAGAGCAACCCCGATTTCTTTCAGAGAATCCGAAAGATGAACCGCAGGCATAACATTGTCAGGACCACCAGAATAAGAGCTGTCGCCTACATGAATCGTGCCGTTGAGATAAGTGCCTCCTGCAATAATTATAGCCTTTGCGTCATATCTGTTTCCAAGCCTTGTTATAACACCTGTTACCTGGTTGTCTTTAGTTATAATTTCACAGATTTCATCTTGCTTTATGCAAAGGTTTTCCTGATTCTCAAGAACCTTTTTCATATAAGTGTGATATTTCACCCTGTCTGACTGAACTCTTAAGCTGTGTACCGCAGGACCCTTGCCCCTGTTGAGTATACGGCTTTGAAGGAACGTTGCATCTGCCGCCCTGCCCATTTCACCGCCGAGAGCGTCAATTTCACGGACAAGATGTCCCTTTGCCGTTCCACCTATTGACGGATTACATGGCATATTTGCAATACCGTCTAAAGTTAGAGTAAAAATTGCTGTTTTCATTCCAAGCCTTGCAGCAGCCAAAGCTGCCTCACAGCCTGCATGACCTGCCCCAATAACTATGACGTCAAAAGAGCCCAAATGGTTTTGTACTTGATTTTCCATTAATATCTTCCTTTATTAAACTTACAAGTTGTTCTTTAAATAAAAATAATTTAACTGTCAATTAAATTTCAGCGCTTGCGTGTCTTGTTACATGACAGCCAACGTTCACCGATACAGGCAAGCCTGCAATATGCGTCGGTGCTTCCTCAATGTTTACGGCAAGACAAGTCTGTGTGCCTCCGAAGCCCTGCGGACCTATTCCCAGCTTGTTTATCTTATCAAGCATTTTCTGTTCAAGCTCTGCATATAAAGGCTTTGGATTCCTTTCAGATACAGATCTGCACAGAGCTTTCTTTGCAAGATAAGCGCACTTTTCAAAATCGCCTCCAATGCCTACTCCGATAACTATCGGCGGGCAAGGATTTGACCCTGCTGTTGCACAAACATTTACAACCCAGTCTATAATTTCGTCTGTCGTAACCGATGGCGTCATCATTTTTAGCTGCGACATGTTTTCACTTCCGAAGCCTTTAGGCGCAACTGTGATTTTAACCTTGTCGCCGTCAGAATATTTAAGGTGTACAACAGGCGGAGTATTATCGCCACTGTTTATTCTTTCAAGAGGATCGGAAACTACGGAGCATCTCAGCTTTCCCTCAGTATATCCACGGGAAACGCCTTTGTTTATTGCGTCGTTTATTGAGCCGCCCACAAAGTGTACGTCCTGTCCCACTTCCATGAAAATTACAGCCATTCCGCAGTCCTGACAAATTGGAATTATCTCGTCCTTTGCCACATGAATATTTCTTATGATGTCGTCAAAAACGCTTTGTCCCACTGGAGATTTTTCCTGCTTAGCACTGCATTTTATACACTGCTCCATATCATTAGGAAGATAAAGATTAGCCTTTATGCATAAATCTCTAATGGTATTTTCTATTTCATTTACATTAATTTCTCTCATACTTATTATCCTTTCTCTTATCCCTCAAAAACCTTTCTGCCATCAATAAATACCGCCATAGGTGAACTCATTACCTCAAAAGGATAATCCTTGAACAGCACAAAATCTGCGTCTTTACCATTTTCAATCGAACCCACTCTGTCTGATATTCCTGCAATTTCCGCTGCATTTATTGTAACTGACTCCAACGCTGAGTTTCTGTCCAATCCATTTTTCACCGCAATTCCCACACTGATTGGAAGATACTGAATCGGTATCTCCGAATGATCTGTGCAAATTGCAGTTTTAATACCCGAGCTGTTCATAATGCCTGCATTTTTAGGCGTAATATTTGCAAGTTCAGGTTTGCATGGATCACAGATAATAGGACCGATAATCGCTGTTGCATTTTCTTCTTTCAGCTCGTCGGCAATAAGATGTCCGTCTGTGCAGTGTACAAGAGTATACTTTAATCCAAATTCTTTTGCAATGCGAATAGCTGTGAAAATATCATCTGCCCTATGACAGTGAAAATGTGCATTAACTTCACCTTTAAGTAACGGTATAAGCGATTCAGACTTTATATCAAAATCAGGAGCATCATCTCCGTTTTCTTCCGCTGACGTTTTGTCTTCCATGTATCTTTTAGCTTTAAATAAAGCCTCCCTGATGATTCCTGCCACAGCCATTCGGG
>CAMWVM010000161.1 GCA_947177715.1 uncultured Ruminococcus sp. | reverse complement strand
GTTTGATACAGCCTTATGTAGGTTATGAAAAATGACTTTTATTTGTCCATTATCTAATGGATATACTGTGCAGGGAACATCATTTTGATGATATCGTGTTTGAGCAGTACAGTCAATAGGTTCAGTAAGTTTTTCAAATGGAATAAAGTTTACATTATCAGCTATAAGTGACGTACAGCCCTGTTCATCTTTTGTTCCAAGAATAAGAGTGTTATCCTCAAGATTTTTATCAATTACAAATAAAGGTTCTGAATAAGATACTCCAATACCTTTTCTCTGCCCAATAGTATAGTTTATAAGTCCCTTGTGTTTGCCTAAAAGAGTACCGTCTGATAATATGATATCTCCTTCTTTTTGTTTGCCAACATTATTAGTAATAAAACCTGCATAGTCACCGTTGGGAATAAAACAAATATCCTGTGAATCCGGCTTGTCAGCATTTATGAGTGAGTTTTTTTCTGCAATTTCTCTTATTTCTGACTTGCTCAAATCTCCTACAGGAAACAAAGTGTGTGCAATCTGATCCTGTGTCATTGAATAAAGAACATAGCTCTGGTCTTTTTTTATATCAGGAGAGCGTTTTAAGTTCCAACGTCCGCTTTTTTCATTATATTCACGTTTCACATAGTGACCCGTTGCAATGTATTCATATTCAAGCAATCTTGCACGTTCCAAAAATTTTTCAAACTTTAAATATTTATTACATTCAATACAAGGGTTTGGTGTGCCGCCGTTAAGATATGTATTAATAAAATTATCTATGACTTTCTCTTTAAAATCGGCAGAAAAGTTAAAAACATGAAAGTCTATTCCCAACTTAAAAGCCACAAAGCGTGCATCTTCAACATCATTAAGTGAACAGCAAGTCTTTGTTTTGTCTAATCCAATATCTTCGTTGGAATATAGCCGCATAGTAGCACCAGCACATTCATATCCTTTGTCAAGCAGCAGTTTGACAGCAACAGAACTGTCTACGCCGCCGCTCATTGCAACAAGAACTCTTTTTTTATCTGACATAATATCATTCCTTAATACCGTATATTAAAACAGGCGGATAACTCCGCCTGAAAATATTTGATTTAATGGCAGCCTTCGCAGTCGTCACAGCCGCAAGTTTCACCAACAAAAGGTGTTGGGTCAATGCCTTGTCTTGTATAGTAGTCTGAAATAGCTGCTTTCATAGCCTGTTCAGCAAGAACAGAGCAGTGAAGTTTTGCTGGTGGAAGTCCGTCCAAAGCTTCAATAACAGCTTTATTTGTTACTTTCAGAGCTTCTTCAATAGGTTTGCCTTTAATCATTTCAGTGGCAATAGAGGAAGTAGCAATAGCTGCTCCGCAGCCAAATGTTTTAAACTTGACATCAGTAATTACGCTGTCGTTGACCTTAATGTACATTTTCATTATATCTCCGCATTTTGCGTTTCCAACTTCGCCTATTCCGTCAGCGTCTTCAATTTCACCGACATTGCGAGGGTTGGCAAAATGATCCATAACCTTTTCACTGTAAATCATTTTTTAACTCTCCTTTATTAATCCTATTAAATTTTATTACCATCGGATGTTAAGCCTTCATCTTTGCAAATTCTTTCCCATAGTGGGGACATGCTTCTAAGCCTATTAACAATGTTTGGGATTACAGAAAGAATATAATCCACATCTTCGTCTGTAGTGTCTTCGTTAATTGTAAGTCTTAAAGAACCGTGAGCAATTTCATGAGGTAAACCAATGGCAAGAAGTACATGAGATGGGTCAAGAGAACCGCTCGTACATGCTGAACCAGAAGAAGCTGCAATGCCGTTCATGTCCAGCGTTAGAAGCAGACTTTCGCCCTCAATTCCTCTAATTGAAATATTTACATTTCCCGGAAGACGTTTTTCTGTATCGCCATTAAGTCTTGTTTCAGGAATTTTAAGTATACCTTCAATAAGCCTGTCCCTCATTTTTGAAACCTTTTCAGTCTTAGCTGAAATATCAGTACATGCATCGGTTATTGCAACACCTAAAGCAACTATTGATGGAACATTTTCAGTACCAGCTCTTTTGTTTCGCTCTTGTGCTCCGCCGAAAATAAGATTTGGAATAGAAATTCCGCCTCGAATATATAAACAACCAATACCCTTCGGTGCATGAATTTTGTGTCCGGACAAGGAAAGCATATCAATGTTCATGTCTTTTACATTGATTGGCACATTTCCGATTGCCTGAACTGCGTCAGTGTGAAATGGAACTTTCTTCTCTTTGCAGATTTTCCCAATCTCGGAAATCGGCATAATTGTTCCGATTTCATTATTTGCAAACATTATTGTTACAAGACAAGTATCTTCACGAATTGCGTCTTCAACCTGCTTTGCAGTAATAAGACCTTTTTCGTCAACAGGAAGATATGTTATTTCATACCCTTGTTTTTCAAGAAATTCGCATGTATGAAGTACAGCGTGATGTTCAAAAACTGTAGTTATAATATGTTTTTTACCTTTTTTAGCGCCGTTTAAAGCAGAACCTTTGATTGCCCAGTTATCTGCCTCTGATCCGCCGCTGGTGAAGTATATTTCATTTACATTAGCTCCAATTGCATTTGCAATCTGTTCTCTTGCTTTTAAAATAGCTTTTGCCGCATCCATTCCCATTGTATATATACTCGAAGCGTTGCCGTATTGTTCTGTAAAATAGGGCAAAGCAGCTTCAAATGCTTTTTTGGAAACACAGGTTGTGGCGGCATTATCAGCATAGACAAAGCGTTTTTCCATAAAACCATAACCTTTCTTTGTACACGAAATCTTGTTTCGCATTTTTCACATAGTATTATTATATACCTTTTTTCTATAAAATGCAACCTTGTTAAAGAAAAATTTATCAATTCACTCTGAAATTATAGGAAATATAACATAAATCTATTTAAAACTAATTTATAATAAGAAATCTTAATCCTACTTAATAAATGGGGTTTCTCAAGGTAAACTTAATGTTGCAGAAAGGATTTTGAGCCTTTTACAGCAAGCTGATCGCATCTTTCATTTTCAGGGTGTCCTGCGTGACCTTTAACCCAGTTAAAATTAACTTTGTGCATTTCTAAAAGCTCTAAAAGTTTTGCCCATAAATCAGAATTTAAAGCTGGCTTTTTATCAGCTTTAATCCAGTTGTTTTCTTTCCATTTAACAGCCCATCCTTTAGTAACGGCATCTATAATGTATTTTGAATCACTGTACAAGTTGACTTCACAAGGTTCTTTCAGTGCTTCAAGACCTGTAATTACCGCAGTAAGCTCCATTCGATTGTTAGTCGTCTGCGGATCGCCTCCCCAAAGTTCTTTGACATTATCTTTGTACTTTAATATTACACCATAACCTCCTGGTCCCGGATTACCGGAACAGGCTCCATCAGTATATAATTCTATTTTTTTCATATCAGTACATCCAATCATTATATTAATCCATAAAATTATTATAACAAATAGTTATAACAAAGTCAAACTAATATCCGACTAAAAGCATAGGAATAGTGTTAATCTTAAAATGCTTAAGAAACTATAAATTCAATTATTCTTTATTAAACATAAAGAAAATCATGAAATTTCGTCACAATAAATAGATGTTTTGAATATGATGTAGGGAAGTAAAAACTTTTACTTTTAAATCATTTAGTCAGGAGGATTTTTCATGAGTGAATTTAAACCTAATAACTGCTTTAAAGAAGCAGTATGCATTGAGGCGATGCGTGTTTTTGATTCATGCAGTTCACAGGATTGTCTTGAAGATTTAGAACTGACCTTCAGTGATCCATGTATGCAGGAACTTATAAACTCAGCAAGCTATATTAAATGCAAGTGTGTTGAAGTGGTGAATACCACATTTGGCATTGATCCCGTACCTTTCAATAAAGGATTCTTCACTGTGGATTTAACCTATAATTTTAAAGTCGATTTGGATGTATACCATGCAAATTGCTCCACACCACAGTTTGCAACAGGAACAACTACCTTCAGCAAGAAAGTAATTTTGTTTGGAAGCGATGGAAATACAAAGCACTTCTCATCAGACGATCCGATTTGCGATCCTACTCCCAAGGGTTGCTGCTATCCTAATTTACCAAAAGCAAGTGTGAGTGTTGTTGAGCCAATCTGTCTTGATGCAAAGCTTGTGCCAATAAGCAGTGAAAATTGCACGAAAACTGTACTTGTTACCATTGGTATGTTTGCAATCGTACAGCTTCAAAGGGCAGTGCCTATTCTAATTCCTGCATATGACTATTGCATACCAAATAAGGAATGCTCAACAAATACTGATAGCCCTTGTGAGTTGTTTGAAAAAATCAATTTCCCAACAAGCGAGTTTTTCCCAAGAAGTCTTGAAAATGAAAATTCAATGGGTTGCTGCGGAACAACAACTGCCAATCAAGCAGAAACAGAAGACGAGCCACAATAAATTATACTTACAAAGACGCATGGCAATTAGTCATGCGTTTTTTCGTTTATTTGTTTCAGTGTGCATTTGCC
>CAMWVM010000160.1 GCA_947177715.1 uncultured Ruminococcus sp. | reverse complement strand
AACGTCAGCTGAAGCTGACCTTGCCACATTGAAAACGGGCAAGCCCTTATTTGAAAGGATTAAGATTAACTATGTCGGAAAAAGTAAACCAAAGCAGTTATAAAAAGCTGTTTTCAAATACAATAATTTTTGCCATAGGGTCCTTCAGCTCTAAGGTTTTGGTATTGCTTTTGGTGAAGGTGTACACAACATATCTTTCGCCGGAAGAAATGGGTATTAATGATGTTATCACCCAGATTGCAAACTGGCTTCAGCCTCTTGTAACGCTGACGGTCAGTGAAGCTATTATCAGATTTGGTCTTGACAAGGCTTACAACAAAATAAGGGTATTTACATTAGGAAATATCATTTGTTTTGCAGGTCTGGCGGTTTTAGGAGTTATTCTGCCTATTGTCGCTATATCGGGTGTGGCAGATAAGTATTTAAGCGGGTACTCCGTGCTTCTTTATGTGTATATATTCTCGTCCAGTCTTAAGCTCGTATATTCTACATTCGTCAGAGCTTTGGAACGAGTAAAGCTTTTTGCAATCAACGGTATTCTAACAACGTTTTTCACTCTTGCAGGCACGTTGCTGTTTATGATAGGCTTCAAAATGGGAAATACGGGATATTTGCTTTCTATTATTGTATCAGACCTGATATCCGTTGTATTTCTTACATTTACGGCGAAGCTGTGGAGATATCTTGACTTTAAGCGGATTGACCGAGAACTTTTGCACACAATGCTTCAATATTCCATACCGCTTATTCCTGCACAAATTTTATGGCTTATCACAAACAGTTCTGACTCGTTTATGACAACACATTATTTGGGCAGTGAAGCTAATGGTATTCTTTCTGCTTCATACAAGATACCTAACTTAGTGGCAACGGTCTATCTCATGTTCGGACAGGCTTGGAATATGTCTGCGATATTAGAGAATGATTCAGAGGACAGAGATAAGTTTTATACTAATGTATTCAATTTAAATCAGTGCTTACTTTATATATTGGCGGCAGGCTGTCTTATGATTGTTCAGCCTTTGACGTCTATATGGCTGGGGGAATCATTTCAAGAGTCGGTGAGATATTCTCCGATTTTGATTTATTCATCTATTTTTTCATGCTTTACAACGTTTTTAGGTTCAATTTATCTTGCCTCTAAAGAAACTAAGCGTTCGATGATTACCAGCTTATTTTCAGGGATAATAAATGTTGGACTGAATATTATTCTTATTCCGAGAATAGGATTATACGGACCGCCTATTTCTACTGTTGCAAGTTATCTTGCAGTGTTTATTATAAGAGGTTACGATTCAAGAAAGCTTGTACCCTTTGATTTAAAAATTAAGAAAATTGTAATTAACAACATTATTCTTGCAGCAATGGTGGTTATAAATATTACGCAGCCGTTTGTAAAAAGCAAGGCGCTGTCTTTTGCTTTGCTTCCGGTTTTGTTTATTGTAATAACTATTATTAATTTCGGAAGCCTTTGGTCTATAGTGAAAAAGATGATTCCGGCACGAATATTGAATATTGCAGAAAAAATGGGAACAAAAAGGCTTATTTTTTTGGCAGCCGCAGCGTTGGTGTTCATACTAATGTGCTATATTACTAAAGGAATTATACTTTTTGCTATATTTATTCCTGTGCTTGTCATGGGAATATTCAAAGGGCAAAAAAAACTTGTTTATATATCTGTCATAGGTATAGTAATTGCAGATATACTTTACGGTAACTTTGGCACAGGCATGATTATGTTGGCGGCTTGTTGGCTGATACCGCTTGGTCTGTATCGTAAAAAACGTGATTTGATTGTTGAAATATTGATTGCAGACATAATCATATATTTACTTGGCGGAATATATTGGGCAGTATTTTGCCTTATGATAGAAATGCTTGTTTTGATTTTAGTATTCCGCAGAAGCGTGTGGTTTTTAGTCGAAAGATTGCTTTTTAGGAAATAGGATTAAACAGCAAATTGCTGTTTTTATAAAATTTTATATGGAGGTTTTATTTATGGCTGAATTAAAATATGAAATAACAAAAACTTTAGGAGTGCTTTCTGAAAACGCTAAGGGTTGGACAAAAGAAATAAACATGGTTAGCTGGAATGAGAGAGAACCTAAATATGATTTGAGAGAATGGAATCCTGATCACACAAGAATGGGTAAGGGTATTACACTCACTGAGGAAGAAATCGAAACTCTCAGAGCTATTCTCAATGGAGAAGAAATTGAAGATGACATTGATGAAAATGACATTCTTTAACTAACTGTAAAAAAACAATGAAGCGTTTTATTTGCGAATAAATTTAATATTTTATTCATTATGATCTGATATAATTTACAAAGTCAAAATTGTTATTTTGCATAAACAATAAGGGACATTGGTCCCTTATTTAATTTTAAAGCTTTGCGGATTAATCGGAGGATAATATTAATGGAACAACACGGGATCAGCAAACTTGACCTCAAAAGACGAAACAGAATGCAGGTTTTGAAGATTTTGAAACAGAGAGGGCCGACGTCAAGAATAGACATTGCTACAACGCTTGAGCTGACAAGAGCGGCTGTTACAATCATTACAAATGAGATGATTGAACAGGGGATTATTATGGAAATTGGTGAATACAAGCATATTTCTGAAAAAGCTCCCAGAGGACGAAAGAAGATTCTTATTGATATAAACTATCATTACAAATTTGCTCTTGGCGTTACAATAGAAGAAAATGCAGTCAGTGTTGGACTTACTACTCTTTCAGGAGAGGTGCTTGATAAACGTAATCGTTACATGAATATTAATCTTGATGACAAGCAAGCACTGATTGATTTTATTGACAAGTCAATTCGTGAAATTTTAAATGACAATTGTCTGGACAAAGGACAAATTCTTGGTATTGGATTTGGGATTTATCCAAGTATTTATGACATGTTTCAGATAAAAATGATTGACGGTGTTCCTGATTATTCAAAAGCAAAAGAATTTGTAGCTTCGTTTACTGATTTGCCGGTTGTATTCGGTAATTCTGTTAAGGGCACAGCAATGGCTAATATTGATTTCCTTAAGAAGAAAAATCCTAACTTTGACAGTATTATTTTCTTGCAGTATGGAAGGGAAATCAATTTCATAGCTACTCATAAAAAGAATCCTATAATTGCATATCATAATCAAACTAATTTTGTTGATAAAATTATAGTTGATCCTAATTCCTCGGATATTTGTCCGATTTGCGGCAGGAGAGGCTGTGTTGAAAATGAAATTACTTCGACTGCTATTTTAAAAAGAATTGAAAGGGTGTTTTCAAAAGATAAAACCCCTTATCTTTATCAGCTTACAGGAGGAGATAAAAAGAAAATTGAAGGTGATATGATAATTTCATCATATCAGAACGGTGATAAGGAAATTGTTAATATACTTGACAGGGCTGTTGCTCTGATGGCAATGTTAATAAATAATTTATATTTTATTACCAATCCTCATAAAATTGTTCTGCATCTGTTTTATTTAGATTCTGATTTTGAATTTGAACTTTTAAAAAATGCTGTTAAAAAGATAGCAGGTGAAGAAGTTTCAGAAAAGCTGGAGTTTTCTATGGTAGAGAATAAACACAGATTTCTTTCCGGGTGTGCTTTGGCAGTTCGTGAACTTTTCTTTGAAAAGGGCGGATTTGTTGATAATTAAGTAATAAGCAATAAAAAAACTCCTGCACATTAGTGCAGGAGTTTTTATGTTGTCATTAATATGCTTTGCCCCAAAGAACCATTTTTTTAGCAGGCTTGCCGCAGCATACGCACTTGTCGGAAATTTCATGCTGTTCAAATGGAATGCAACGTGAACCAACGCCTGTTTTCTCCTTAACCTCATCTTCACAGGCTTCGTCACCGCACCACATAGCTTCAATAAATCCATCACCTTTTTCTTCAAGGGCAGATATGATTTCCTCCATTGTTTCACACTGATAAGTTTTATTTTTGCGGTTTTCAAGTGCTTTAGCATAGAGTCCGTCATGTACTTCCTGCAATTTTACAGGTACAATTTCTGCAAGGTCGTTAAGAGAAACAAAGATCTTTTCTCTGTTGTGACGTGTAACGATAACACACTGATTATTCTCTATATCCTTTGGTCCAATTTCAATTCTTACAGGTACGCCTTTCATTTCATATTCTGCAAATTTCCATCCAGGAGAGTTGTTTGAATCGTCCAATTTCACACGAATGCCTTGTGCTTTAAGCGAATTATATAGCTCTTCAGCCTTTTCAAGCACACCCTCTTTATGCTGTGCAATAGGAACAATAACAGCTTGAATCGGTGCAACAGCAGGAGGAAGAGCCAAACCGTTGTCATCACCGTGTGTCATAATAATTGCACCAATAAGACGTGTAGTAACGCCCCATGAAGTCTGATGAGGATATTCAAGTTTGTTTTCCTTATTTGTAAACTGAATGTCGAACGCTTTTGCAAAGCCGTCGCCAAAGTAATGAGATGTACCTGCCTGCAATGCTTTACCGTCATGCAT
>CAMWVM010000159.1 GCA_947177715.1 uncultured Ruminococcus sp. | reverse complement strand
GATGGCAGCAGGAAGTGAACCAGCAACATCTGCAAGTCCACCTGAAGCAATAAAAGGAAGCGCTTCGCTGGCAGTATATAATATGTTCAAAAAATTACCCTCTTTCTAAATTGAATTCGCATCTATGCTAAGGGAATCCAATATGGATTCCCTTAAACTTTTTTAAACTGATGCGCCCTTTCCAACATACATCGGATAAGACGGTGCACTTGAAAGAATGTGATTTTCTGAGATCTTAACATTCTTGTCAGTAATCAGATAATTTATCTCAGCATTGTCGCCCACAACTGTTCCCTGCATAAGAATACAATTTTTAACCTTTGTACCCTTTCCAACCTTAACGCCTCTGAATAAAATCGAATTCTCAACTTCACCATCAATAATACATCCGTCAGCAATCATTGAGTTCTTAACCTTGCTGTCCAAATCATATTTAACAGGTGCATTATCTCTGATCTTTGTGTAAATTGGTCTTTTAGGCAGATAAAGCTTGCGTGCGTTTTCAATATTCAGCAGCTCCTGATTAGCCCTGAAATAGCTTGTAATGTTTGTAATCTTGCTGAAATAATTTGAATATTCAAAAGTCTTGATTTTCAGTTCGCTGCACTTAGCCTGCAAAATATCCTTTTCAAAGCTAACATTTCCTCTTGAAATTGAATCCTGAATCATGTCAATGAGGAAATCTTTTCTCATCACAAAGATATTAAGGCTTGTTGTGCAAACTCCGCTGATGTCAGGCTTAATAAGTACAGACTTAACATCCCCGTCTTCATTTGCATTAATAACCGTAGAGTTCTTGATATCTTCAGAATAATAATTGCCAGTGTGAGTTACAACAGTGATGTCAGCTCCGCTTTTAACGTGCTGTGTAACTATCGGCTTGAAATCCATGTTTGTAACAATGTCACAGTCAGATAAAATTACATATTCAGCCATTGAGTGCTTTATGAAACTCATTGCTCCATAAAGTGCCTCGATTCTGCCTCTGTAAAGCGTACTTCCAACGTTTCCGAAAGGAGGAAGAATATATAATCCGCCTTTCTTTCTCGCTAAATCCCATTCTCTCGCAGAGCCGAGATGATCAAGCAAAGACTGATAATTGGATTTTGTAATAACACCAACCTCTGAAATTCCGCTGTTTACCATGTTAGACAAAGGGAAATCTATCAAGCGGTATCTTCCGCCGAAAAGAATTGAGCCCATTGTTCTGTTTTTTGTTAAATCACCTAAAGTCGCATCATGCATGTTTGCAAAAATAAGACCAAGTACATTTCCCATATTTACTCCCATTTTTAAGCTCCTCCCTTCTATATGTCCTCAGAAATTATTGCCTTAGGTGCAACAACTGCACCTTCTGATATCTTAAGGCTGTGACCTACAACTGCAACGCCCCATGAATCCTTGTCTTCAATAGTTTCAGGTCTTGCACCAATCTGTGCGTTTTCTCCAATAACCGAATTTTCACCCACTATTGCATATTCAACCTTTGCGCCCTTCTTTACAACACATCCAGGCATAAGTATGGAATCATAAATTACTGCGCCCTCTTCAACCGTTACACTGTCAGAAATCATTGAAAATTCAACTGAACCGTCAATGCAGCTTCCTTCAGTAACCATAGAGTTCTGAATTGCCGCATGCTCTCCAATGCTCTGAGGCGGCATAACAGGATTTCTTGAGTAAATCTTCCATGCAGGATCGTAAAGATCTATTGGTATGTTAGGATTGATAAGATCCATGTTTGCTTCCCAAAGAGAATCAATCGTTCCAACATCCTTCCAGTATCCGTCAAAACGATAAGCGACCAGCTTTTCACCTGCTTCTCTCATATCAGGAATAATGTTTTTACCAAAGTCCTTGCTTGCTTCCTTGTCTTCCTCGTTAGCAATAAGATAAGCCTTGAGTTTTTCCCATGTGAAAATGTAAATACCCATTGAAGCAAGTGTAGAACGAGGATGCTTAGGCTTTTCCTCAAAGTCTATAATATTATCTTCGTCATCAGTAATCATAATACCAAAACGTGAAGCCTCTTCCTTTGGAACATCAAGAACCGCAATAGTTGCGTCAGCATTCTTTTCCTTGTGGAAATTAAGCATCTTGTTATAATCCATCTTATAAATGTGGTCACCCGAAAGTACAACTACATATTCAGGATCATATCTTTCAATAAACGGAATATTCTGATAGATTGCATTTGCAGTTCCTGAATACCAGTTAGCTCCCGAAGCCTTCTCATAAGGAGGCAATACATGAACACCACCATGAATTCTGTCAAGATCCCAAGGCTGACCGTTTCCGATGTATTCATTCAAAACTAAAGGCTGATACTGAGTAAGCACACCCACAGTGTCAATTCCTGAATTAATGCAGTTGGAAAGAGGAAAATCAATAATTCTGTACTTTCCTCCGAACGGAACTGCTGGTTTAGCTACAGTCTGAGTCAGTGCATACAAACGTGAACCCTGTCCGCCCGCCAGAAGCATAGCCACACATTCTTTTTTGTTGAACATAAAAATTCACCCACCAATATAATTTTAATTTATTTGTCAGCTGTTTTTTTAGCTGATGATTTAACTTTTTTACCTGCCGTATTTGCAGCAGCGGATTTTTTAGCTGTCTTTTTAACCTTTTCCTTATCAGCAGCCTTTGAAACAGACTTTGATTTATCTGTCTTTTTTACTGGCTTCTTTCTTTCCGGCGCTTTTTTCACTGTAAAATACATAGCCGAAAAAGCAGGAATATCAATGCAAATCGAGTTGTCAAATCCATGCATCGGAACAGGCTTGGATTTCACAGT
Source organism: uncultured Ruminococcus sp. (assembly GCA_947177715.1). Lineage (GTDB taxonomy): Bacteria > Bacillota > Clostridia > Oscillospirales > Ruminococcaceae > FB2012. The sequence continues at coordinate 1,715 of CAMWVM010000159.1, read as the reverse complement.
ACCGTTTGTAACAGGACTTCCGTCGGGAGTAGTCGTATTGAAAACCTCTGTATAGCTTCCCTTATATGGTACTCCAAAACAGTAAGATGTCCTTCCCACAGGAACAAAATTGCATACCGCAATAATCTCGTTACCCTTTCGGTCAAACCTGCGGAATATAATAATACTTTGCCTGTAATCATCATTGGAAATCCAGCTGAATCCCTCCCATGAGAAATCATTTTCCCACATCTGAGGATGTTCAAGATAAAAATGATTAAGATTTTTCACAAATTTCTGATAATTTCTGTGATTCTCATATTCTTCAATCATAAACCATTCAAGAGGATTTTCATAATCCCACTCTCTGAACTGAGCAAATTCCGAACCCATAAAGAGCAGTTTCTTTCCCGGATGTATCATCATATATGCTAAAAACAGCTTTGCCTGTGCAAACTTCTGATCAGTATCAGCGCCGAACATCTTGTTTACCAACGACGCCTTTCCATGAACGACCTCATCATGTGATATAGGAAGTATAAAGTTTTCAGAGAAAGCATAGAAGAATGAAAATGTCAGCATATCATGATGAAAAGCCCTGTGAATTGGGTCCATAGCCATGTATTTCAGCATGTCATTCATCCAACCCATGTTCCACTTAAAGTTGAAACCTAAACCGCCGTCTGAAGTAGGCTTTGTAACCATCGGCCACGACGTGGATTCTTCAGCAATCATAAGCGTCTGTGGATTTCTTGCAAACACCGCTTCATTCAGCTTGTGGAAGAAATCAATAGCTTCAAGATTTTCATGTCCGCCAAATACATTCGGAGTCCATTCTCCGTCACGTCTGTCATAATCAAGATAGAGCATGGACGCCACAGCGTCAACTCTTAGTCCGTCAATGTGATATTTCTCTATCCAATATAATGCATTTGAAATAAGAAAAGACCTAACCTCTGGCTTTTCATAATCAAAAACTCTCGTACCCCATGAAAGATGATCTCTCTTTTTCGGATCAGCATATTCATATACCGGACCACCGTCAAATTCAAACAGCCCTGCCTCATCTCTCGGAAAATGTGCAGGAACCCAGTCAAGTATGACCGCAATATCCGCATCATGGAACATATCTATCATCTGCATAAATTCCACAGGTGTACCAAATCTTGAGGTTGGAGCATAATATCCAATTCCCTGATATCCCCATGAACCCTCAAAAGGATATTCCGCCAAAGGCATAAATTCAATGTGCGTATATCCCATGTCCTTTAGATATGGAATTACTTTCTTTGCAAAATCTATATAACTGAAATATTCACCGTCAGAGCATTTATCCCAGGAATTAATATGCACCTCATAAATATTCATCGGGCTATCATAAATATTCTTGCTTTTCTTAGCTTTGAGCCACTTGGAATCTGACCATTTGTAATCATCAATGGTAAATACCTTCGAGCCTGTATTCGGAGCATTTTCCATGTGAGTTCCATAAGGATCCGCCTTCATGTGTAACTTTCCGTCACAGCCTGATACAGCGTATTTATAAGTGTCAAATTCCTTTGCATTTTCAATAAAAGCTTCCCAAACTTCAGAGTCGCCAATCATCTCCATAGGATTAGCCGATTGATCCCAGTTGTTGAAATCTCCCACAACCGAAACTGATTGAGCATTCTTCGCCCAGACTCTGAAAAAGAAACCCTTTTTACCGTCCTTCTCTCCCTTATGACCTGACTCTT
>CAMWVM010000158.1 GCA_947177715.1 uncultured Ruminococcus sp. | reverse complement strand
TAAGGGGCTAACGCCCAGTCGTTTGTTGAATGACGGGGCGATGCCCCTTATTGAAAACGACAAGTCCTTATTGGAATATTATCTTGCCTTTGCACCGCATGGCAAATCCATGTCTGGGAAAATAACCTTGCATGAACCGTCAGGCATGTCAGCAGCACAAATCATACCGTTAGATTCAACTCCGCAAAGCTTAACTGGCTTTAAATTAGCCACAACTAAAACTTTTTTACCAATCAAATCTTCAGGTGCATACCATTGAGCTATGCCTGATACAACCTGTCTGCCGCCCATGCCATCGTCAAGCTGCAAGCATAGAAGCTTCTTTGACTTTTTCACTTTCTCGCAAGACTTAACCAAGGCTACACGCAAGTCAACCTTTGCAAAATCATCAATAGTGATTTCGTCAGCCAAAGGAGTAACTTCAATTTCAGGTTCTTGCTCTTCCTCTGCTAAGTTCCCTATAATAGCATTAAGCTCTTCAATTTCTTTGTCAACATCAATTCTTGGGAAGAGTATCTCACCCTTTTTAACTGTAACATCAGCAGGAAGTGCACCGAACTTGTCAGCGTTTTCATATACAGTATCATCACCTGTACAGCCAATCTGTTCCCAAACCTTTGGCATAGTCGTAGGCATAAATGCTGACAGCAGTGAAGTAGTAACTCTTATTGCTTCAAGCAGATTGTAAAGTACAGTTGCAAGACGAGCCTTGTTCGCTTCATCCTTAGCAAGAAGCCAAGGAGCAGTTTCATCAATGTATTTGTTAGCACGGGAAACAACCTTGAAAATCTCAGCCAGTGCATTGTTAAGCTGTGTCTTGTCAATAAAATCATCGACTTTTGCTTTAAGTGAAATAACAGCTTCTTTCAGTTCGCTGTCGAATTCACCTTCCTGACGGTCTTTTATGAGAGTTCCGTCAAAATATTTTCCTACCATTGCCACGGTCCTTGAAACGAGGTTTCCTAAACCGTTGGCAAGATCTGAGTTTATCCTGTTTATCATTATTTCATTAGAGAACGAGCTGTCAGCACCCAATGCCATTTCACGAAGAATGTGATATCTGATTGAGTCAGCACCGTATCTTTCACCCAGAATGAATGGGTCAACAACATTGCCTAAAGACTTGCTCATCTTCTGACCGTTGAATGTGATCCAACCGTGTACTGCAAGATGCTTCGGCAAAGGCAGATCCAAAGCCATGAGCATTGCAGGCCATATAATAGCATGGAATCTCATTATATCCTTAGCTACCATGTGAACGTCAGCAGGCCAGAACTTATCGTAATCATTGTATTCGCCGTTCCAAAAACCAAGTGCCGTAATATAGTTTGACAAAGCGTCAATCCATACATAAACAACATGTTTGTCATCAAAGGTAACGGGAATTCCCCATTTGAATGTAGTTCTTGAAACGCAGAGATCTTCAAGTCCGGGTTTTATAAAGTTGTTTACAAGTTCAGTAGCACGGGTTTTAGGCTGAAGATAATCTGTTTCGGTAAGAAGCTTTTCAATTCGCTCAGCAAATGGCGACATTTTTAAGAAATATGCTTCTTCCTTAGCTTCGGTCACTTCTCTGTGGCATTCAGGACAGCAGCCGTTTTCATCAAGCTGTGATTCTGTCCAGAAGCTTTCGCATGGCGTGCAGTATTTTCCGGTGTATTCACCTTTATAGATATATCCCTTGTCATAAAGAGCTTTAAATATTTTCTGTACAGTTTCAATGTGATAGTTATCTGTTGTACGAATATATCTGTCGTAGCTTATGTTCATAAAGCTCCAAAGCTTTTTAAAATTAAGTACAATATCGTCAACATATTCTTTAGGAGTAATACCGGCTTCGGCAGCTTTCTGTTCGATTTTCAAGCCGTGTTCATCAGTACCGGTAAGGAACATTACATCATAGCCCTGCATTCGTCTGTAGCGAGCGATAGAATCGCAGGCAACGGTAGTGTAGCAATGACCGATATGTGGATTTCCGGACGGATAATAAATCGGTGTCGTAATGTAATAAGGCTTTTTAGACATAACAAATCCTCCTGTTTTTTATTGTAGAGGGCGTTCCTCCGTTATTTTCATAACTATAATATTATATAACGTTTTTTTATTTACGTCAAGTGCAGCAGGCAATTAAATGCAAACCTGTTTGAAAAAATATGAAAAATGCAAAAAAACAGTTGTGCTAAATCGAAAAACGTGTTATAATACTATATATGTATGTCTTTAATAGTTTTTGAAAAGGAGGCATGGTTATGAGTCAGATTAATGTAAATCTTTCAAAAAGCCTGAGCGTCAGCGAGGATGTTATCGCAGGAGTTATAACTAATGCATTAAAGGAAATTGAGGGCGTTTGTGGAATTGCCCCATCAGCAAAAACTTTCCGTCAGTTTATATTAAACGAAAAGAACCATGGCGATATAACCGTTGAAACGGTTGACGACGTTTTATCCGTGTCTGTTGGAGTTGAGCTCGAAAGCGGCGCAAAGGCAGTTGCAGCAGCGGAAAAAATACAGGAAAAAATAAAAAGCTCAGTTCAGAATATGCTTGGACTTACTGTTGCAAAAGTAAACGTAACAGTGCGTTCAGTAAAAAATATTCCTGAAAATAAATAAAAACGAGCATTGAAGTTGAAAGGATGTGTTTGTGTGCCGGCAAAAAGAAGAGATGTCCGTGAAAGTACGCTTATTCTAACCTTTGAAAAGCTTTTCAGGGATGATTCGCTTGAGGAAATATTTGAAACTGCTTCGGAAGCCGAAGGCGTTATAATAAACAGCGAGGTTAAAGCTCTTGTGAGCGGAATAATAGAAAAGTCGGATGAAATTGATAGAATAATATCAAAATACAGCGATAAAAGAGCTGTGGAAAGAATTCCTAAAATAAATCTTGCAGTTCTTCGCCTTGCAATATATGAAGCCCTTTATGATGAAAAGGTGCCCGTTAACGTGGCAATCAGTGAAGCCGTTTTCCTTGCCGGAAAATATGCTTTGGATCCGGATGTGTCCTTTGTAAACGGAGTTCTCGGTTCATATTTCAGAAGCGAAGGAGCACCTCAGAATAATGAGTAAAATTCTCGGCATCGATACGAGTAATTATACAACATCCGCAGCTTTGCTTGATACCGAAACTATGGAAATAATTCAGGAGAAAAAGCTGTTGCCTGTGAAGAAAGGTGAAAAAGGAATAAGACAGTCGGATGCAGTGTTTCATCATACAGCACAGCTGCCAATAATTATGGAAAAGCTGTTTTACCAGTGTAAAGATGTCCATATCGACGGAATCGGTGTTTCATTTGCTCCAAGATTGTTAAATGGTTCTTATATGCCTTGCTTTACTGTGGGCGACAGCACAGCGTCAGTTTTGGGTACTGTAATGGGGATTGATCCCGAAAGAACATCACATCAGGTGGGACATATCCTCGCAGGTCTGTATTCATGCAATAATCTTGAATTGCTTCAGGGCGATAGTCAGTTTCTTGCATTTCATGCCAGCGGCGGAACAACAGATTTGCTTTTGTGTACACCTGATAAGAATAATATTGTAGATATAAAAGAAATCGGCACATCCTTGGATTTGAAAGCCGGTCAGGCTGTGGATAGAACAGGCATCATGCTGGGACTTGATTTTCCCTGCGGAAAAGAGCTTGATATGCTTGCTTGTAAAAGCAGCAGCAAATTTAAAACTAAGCCTGTTATCAGGGACGGAAGCTGTTGTCTTTCAGGAGTGGAAAATCTGTGCCGAAAAATGTATGATAATAATGAAAGCCATGAGGATATCGCTAAGTTCTGTATCAGCTTTTTGTGCGATACTTTTAAGAAAATGATCCTTTCGGCATTTGAAAAATACGGCGAAATGCCGTTGCTCTGCGTCGGCGGAGTAATGTCAAATACAATAATAAGAGAAGAAATTTCAAAGGAGTTCGGAGCTTTGTTTGCAAAACCCGAGTTTTCCTGCGATAACGCTGTGGGAACAGCAGTTTACTGCGCATTGAAAAGAGGTATGATTTGATTGAGTTCAATACTTACAGTTTCACAGCTTAATAAATATATCCAGTTTAAAATACAGTCAGATTTAAAGCTGAAAGGTGTCGCAGTAAAAGGCGAAATATCTAATTTTACATTGCATTATAAATCAGGTCATGCCTATTTTACGCTGAAAGATTCCGGCGGAGCAGTTAAAGCCGTAATGTTTTCAAGAAATGTCCAGAGATTAAGGTTTGTTCCTGAAAACGGAATGAGCGTCCTTGTGGTTGGCAATGTGGATGTATATGAGCGTGACGGAGTATATCAGATTATTGCTTCCGATATCCAGCCTGTTGGCGTGGGAGCATTGCATACAGGAATTGAACAGCTTAAAGAAAAGCTGTCAAAACTCGGAGTGTTTGACAGCAATGCAAAGAAAAAAATTCCGATTATGCCAAAGAAAATAGCCGTGGTGACATCGCTTACAGGTGCCGCATTGCAGGATGTTTTGAACATATTGTCAAGACGATATCCCGTGTGTGATGTTGAAATATATCCTGCCCAGGTGCAGGG
>CAMWVM010000157.1 GCA_947177715.1 uncultured Ruminococcus sp. | reverse complement strand
GTGCAGGTTCAAGTCCTGTCACCCGCACCAATGACAAAAGTCCCTATTACAGGGGCTTTTTTTAATTTACAGATATTTTAAATTGCTGTCAGATGAACAAGATTTCGACATCTTGCATAAAAAGAGTTGAAAAATATTTAAAGTATGATATAATAAATGTATAGATGGATATTACAACCTTGCATATGATATATATATTAGGAGGATTTATGATTTTTTATCATGTGATTTCAGATGTGCCAAAGCAAGTTGGACAGCACTTTATATTGGATGAAAAACACCCTAATGGTGTGTATAATCGTGTGCATGCACAGATGAGTATAGTTGAGGATATTTACAAGAACCCCGAAAAGTATGAAGGGATAGAATTGAGCCATGATATCGATGTTGCTCTTCGTGAGTTGGCATTGGAAAAAGTTAGAAAGGAAAAGTATCCACAGTATCCTTCTCGCATGGCTGCATTGTATGTTTCCAAGACATATGAGGAAGCTGAGCGGTGGGGTGAATATTTTGCCCGCCTTGGACGTCCTACTTATGGTGTTGCCAAGATAAAGGTTAACGGGAATTGCTATTATGGAGATGCTTATAAATGCTTTGATGGAACGATTTCTGAGGAAGAAAATCTCAGATTGGCAGAGATATATTGGTTAAATGGTCCAAATGAAGACGGTCATGAGCCAATAATAGAAGTGCTTGTAAATGGAGATATAGAAGTCGTTGAGATAGTAAAAGAAATAAATGCAAACATTAAAGAGGAATAGTTTTAAATCCCTTTTATCTGTTCTATTAGGATAGAAACGATAGACGGGAAACTTGATATTTTCAAAGTTCTCGCTGCAAGATTTCTTCATCTATTGACTCTTCCGTTGGGGAATAGTGTATAATATACTTAACATCAACGAAAGGAAGAAATATTATGGGGAATTTAGCTAAAATCAGAGAACTATCTGTCAGATATAATATATCTGCACGTACTCTTCGTTATTATGAAGATATGGGTTTGATAGAAAGTACACGAAGTGATGACTATGCTTACAGATTATATGATGAAGCTGCAATAAAACGTTTGGAGCAAATTTTGATTTTACGCAGACTTAATATCAGTATTAAAGATATTAAACGCATATTCAACACTACAGGATCAGAAGTCGTTTTAGATGTACTGGGAAAAAAGGTTGATCATATAGATGAAGAAGTTTCTCTTTTAAATGAATTGAAAAAAATCGTTCTGGAATTTATTAATCATATAAGAAAGCTGGACTTTGAAAAAGAAAAAGATGTAAAACTGTTGTATGAAAAAGCAAGTGACATTGAAACACAAATTACAAATGTAGACTACAACGGCAACTCATCTATGGCTGATCGTTTTTTTGAAGTCACGGAAAAGCTGAATAACAAGGTGCCCGATATAATGATCGTCAGGATTCCCAAATTTAGAGCTGTTACATCGGGTGCAATGCCATATGACGAGATTTTCGGGAAATTTCAGCTTTGGCAGGAAGCACACAATGATTTTTACAAGCCTATTATTTTTGACGCTCCCGATCTCCTGTGCGAAAATAATGGAAGCCTTGAATGGATTTGGCGTATTAAGGACGAAATTACAGAGGCTGATGTTTCTCCGTATGAAATTATTGAACACCCAGGCGGACTGTATGCGGCTGCGGTAAGTATAGACGGCGATGACGAAAGCGGTAATAAAGTACTCAAAAAAATCGAAAAGTGGATAGAAAAAACAAATTTTGTTATTGACGACAGTCGCACAACATCGGTACACATGATCTATGTGGACGATGAGATCAGGAAAGGTCTCGGCTATCACCAATTGAATTTTTATGCACCCATAAAGCTAAAGAATGATATTTAAAAAGGAATGTAAGTAAAAATGAAATATTGGATAGAACGTTGGTCGCAGCTTAGAAAAAAAGAATTGATGTCTTATCCGAATGAATTTACTATACATGATGTGTATAAAACAATATGTACACACGAGGAATTGAAAAGAGGATTTGAAGAATTATATGAAATTTTAATGCATTGTTATGAGGATATACTGAATGATCCTGCCAGTATGCTGCTGCCAATATATGATATGAATGAGTATGGATATTTTTCCAAGGAAGCAAGAGCGTCCCGGGAGGAATCCTATAAATATGCAAAAATCTTTTATGTATTGGGATATTCGGGTGAACTGAATCAAAATGGTAAGCTATGTATTCAAGTGGACAAATTGAAGGAGCAATGCAAGGCCCTGAAAATTACAAATATCAACGCATTTTTGAATATACTCAGTAATTATGGAATTGTGGCAGAAGGACTTATTAATGGCAAAATAAAAAGTAATACCAATATCACTATTTCATTTCCAGATAATAAGAATGTAATCATAGCATTATATATTTTGGCAGTCAAATCAAATAATACAAACAGGTTTAAAGATTTTTGCAGGCTGAATTATAAATTATTTGAAAGTGATTGGAGTACAATAGAATACGGCAACAGTGTTGATGCTGTTTCTGATCTTTTTCATTCGGAACAGGATAGAACAGTAGCTCAACTGATACACAATGAACTGATAAGCCGAAATTACTATTATAATTTTCAGGATTGGAACGAGGGACCACAGATCAGATATTATAAAAAAGAGAGCGACCGCAACAGGAATGCGAATGCAAGCTTCTGGCTTACCAGTATGGATACTGAATTGAAATTCTATTTTCGGATAACAAATATGGACAAGGTTCTTGAGAACATCAAAAATTGCCCCAAGAGTGTTATCAGCAATTTCTTAGTTAGTGACAACGGATGTGCCAATAGAATTTCAGGAAGCTGCGTTTCAGGAATTTCTTATGAGCTTAATGACAATATTATATGGAGATGCGGCTGTTGCAACCCCAATTTTCAGGTAACTCCAAGCATTGATGATTATATATATTATATTAATGCCGTGGAGATGGCGGGTAATAAAAAGAAGTAAATACCAAAAACATCTCATAGGGTGTTTTGTTTAGAATTTGGAATATAAAAGCGAAAAAGCAGGAGGCTATTACTACGATATTATTTTTGACCTCGGTTCTTCTATGTCAGGCGGTCGTGTAACGACCTGTTCTTTTGCAGAAGCAAAGCTGTTAGAGGACATAGCAATACTCGTTATCATTTTGTGGTAACGGGTATTTTTTTATTGATCAAAGAATTGAATTAGAGTTTCTGAGCTTTATTAGATACATTAATTGGTCGTCTGATTTATTTTGGAGCAAGTGAATTTGTTTATGAGCAAAACATTACAAGAATTAGAAAATTCTTAGTTGTAATATAATACGTTTTTTATTTGTTTTATTATGCAATATTACAAATAGTTATCAAAACTATTAATTAATTCAGAATATGTTAAACAAATTAAGTGTGTAATAAATTGGTGATGGTTCTAAAAAAGTCTAAAAATTTTGGTTGATATGTATAATATGAATCTAAAAAATATAGTCAAATATACGAAAAATTTTTTAGTATGTTTGATTTTTTTTATGATTATTGACAATCTGATTTAACGGTGTTATACTAAAAGTGTTATTTTTTTAGTCGTTTTTTAGTGATTTTATATATTTTCGTTTTTTCGCTGCTTTCCGAAAATATTTAAAAAATGGCTGTGACCGTATTAAGAATAATGAAAAGAGGTTGAGTAGCAATGAAGTTTTTAGCTAAGAAGATTGTTTCCTTTGCATTATCAACTGTGATGGTTGCGGGACTATTGCCATCAAGTGAAATTTTCGCTGATAATAATAGTAACGTTATGAGTGCTAAGGCAGCTTCTACAGTTCCGGAAGGTTTTGTATATACTGACGGAACAAATTTCATGATGGACAAAAACACCTATTATTATGGTGGAACTAACTGTTACTATTTGACGTATAAGTCACAGATGGCGGTGGATAGTGTTTTAAATGACGCCAGGGATATGGGACTTAATGTTATTAGAATTTGGGGTAACCTTGATGTTGGCGCAATAACTGATGAAACTCTTAAGGATGGTGTAACTCCTGTTTTTGTGGGTAATAATGACAATAACCAGGGCGTTGGTACAAAAGACGGAGTTTACTTTCAGTATTGGGATCCGGAACTGCAGAAACCGGTAGTTAATGAAGGTGCTAACGGTTTAAGAAAACTGGACTATGTTATTAAAAAAGCAGAAGAAAATAATGTAAAGCTGATAATTACTTTCACAAACTATTGGGAAGCATTCGGCGGAATGGGTCAGTATGTTAAGTATTATCAGATGTCACAGGGAGAAACACCTGACAGTAATAAACTTGATGAAACAGCAGTTTGCGAGTTTTATACTAACGAAACAATTAAGCAGTGGTATAAAGACTATATTAATACACTTGTAAATCACACAAACTATTATACAGGTGAAAAGCTGAAAGATTCTGAAGCTGTATTTGCTTGGGAACTTGCAAACGAGCCAAGATGTACAATCGACGGAAACGGTTCAACTTTCTGTAACGATCAAATCCTTTATCATTGGGTTGAGGAAATGTCCTCTTATGTTAAGAGCGTTGACCCTTACCACATGG
>CAMWVM010000156.1 GCA_947177715.1 uncultured Ruminococcus sp. | reverse complement strand
ATGGGGATAAGATACAGACTCCCACTGTACCATTGAAGCAAGAATCATCACTTCATTTAAAGTCAGCTTGCTCTTTTCCATTTTGTCTGTCATTTTATCAGTAAACTTCTGTGAGAAATGCTCTCTTACGATTTTAGTAATATTATATCCGGTATCATTGAGATAGAAATCATAGGTATCTGGGAAAAAGTAACCTTCCATATGATAGAATGCATCCTCATTACCTGAAATCAGATTTTCAAAATCATATCCCTGACTTTTGTTGAACTCAAACAAAAATTCATCAGCCTTGCAAACACCTTGCTCTTCAAGCAGCTGAGCTACTTCAAGCAGTGTTACACCTTCAGGGAAAGAAATAGTTGCCGTTTCATAAGATTCTCTCATTGTACCAAGCTGCTCAATAATTGCAGAATAGCCCATTGCTGGCTGTAAAGTAATATCTCCTGGGTAAATTGTATCAGGGGCATTGAGTTTCAGTGCCAGTCTGAACAGCAATTTGTTTGAAATAATCTGGTTTTCTTCCAGCATTTCTGCAATATCAGCACTTGTTGAACCCTGAGGAATATTAAAAGTAATATCATTTTCAGCCTTATCAATTCCAAGATATTCTTTTCCCAAAGAAATACCGCCAATAGCCACAATAAAAGCAGCGACAACTATACCAAATGCCAGAAAAAAGCCTCCGAAAATTGAGTTATTAAAGCTTGACTGATTTTTTTTCTTTTTCTTCTTTTTATTCTTTGGAGCAGCAGCTTTGACGTCAGATTTTATGTATGCTTTTTTGTCAGACTTATCTGTAGATGAAGTGTCCTTCATAACCATTGTTTTCTGACCATCTGTACTGTCAATTTTTTTATCGTCCTGTTTCTTAGAATCAGGTTTATTTTCATTCTGCTTTTTTTCCGGTTTAGCAGTAGACTGCTTTGGCAAATCCACCTTAACCGGCTTATTTATTGGTTTTTCTACTGTTTTTTTGACTGTCTTTTTAACTGTCGGTTCAGCTTTCACTTCTGAACTGTCATCAGCCAAATCCACCTTGATTCCCTTTAAATTTAAGTCAGGAACTGCTTTGGAAGGTGAACTCTGTTTTTCAGATTTAATCTCAACTACAGGTTTATTTACATCTTTTTTCTCATTAACAGCCTTTGATTTATCAGAAATTTCTGCACCAGCCAAAGGCTTCTGTTCATTATTTTTTCTTGAAACAGAGCCAGGCTTTTTAAATGAAATATCAGCCATATCTGTCTTTTGAGCATCATCATTTCCGCCAGGCACATTTTCCTGATTAAGTTTGTTATCGCTCATGTTTGTTACCATCCTTTCCATTAAACTGCCTATTAAAATGTAATTATATCATGATCAGTTACAACACAATTTACCGTCTTATCCAAAACATCATACGGAAGCCGATCGGTCATACAACTGCTGTAGCACAAACCAATTTTCTGTCCTTTATATTTGTCAAGAAATCTATCATAAAAGCCTTTTCCAAATCCAAGCCGATAACCCTTTTTATCATATGCAAGTGCCGGCACAATACAGCATGAATTTGAAGCAAATGACTGTATCCTCTCACATTTATCCTTTGGTTCCATTATACCAAATGCACCGCTTTCCAAATCATCAAAAGAACTGATTTCACAAAACTCCATCAGATTGGTATCGGGAATACATCTTGGTGCCAGAACCCTTTTGTTTATCTTAAAGCTGTATTCTATAATTTTATGAGTGTCCACCTCAATAGACGACGAAACGTACACTAATACGAACTCGCTGTTTTTATATTCTTCAAGATTAATTAACTTTTGAAAAATCTTCATGTCCAGCATTTTCTTATCCTGCAAGGACATTTCATTCCTAAGTTTTTTATAAAACAGCCTTAGACTTTTTTTATCACTTATCTGCACTTGAGCGAAGCCTCCAACATTGATGCTTTCTCTTTTGAAGCAAGTGCTTCTACCAGCTTAAGTGCAAACTTCAAGGCAACTCCTGCGCTTTTTCCGGTAATATATTTGCCGTCTATAGTAACAGTCCTGTCTGAAAGATTAGCTCCCAAAAGCTCCTGTTCAAACCCGGGAAAGCATATAGCATATCTTCCCTCAAGCAGTCTTTTGTGACCTAAAATCTTAGGTGCTGCACAAATTGCAGCAACATACCTGTTATTATCCGCACAGTAATCCACCGCCGCCAAAACCTCAGGACTGTTCTCAAGATTATCTGCCCCTGGCATTCCACCAGGAAGAACTATCATTTCAAGATCGCTGTTAAGCTTGATTTTGTCAACGCTTATATCTGCTTTTACCGGAATACCATGAACGCCCGTAACAATTTCAGCGCCGACCCCCACCGTTTTTACCTCAATTCCTGCACGTCTTAAAATATCCACAGGAGTAAGAGCTTCTATTTCCTCAAATCCGGGAGCAATAAAAACATAAACCATTGACAACTACTTCCTTTCAGCTTATTTGAATGTTACTGCATTTTTTTCAAGAAGAAATTCAGGATGATATGAGAGCTTGGATTTTCTTAGTCCCTCAAGTCCTAAATCCTCTTCTCTGTTTACATATTCAAGTCCTGATGAGCATGTCTTAAGAAACTCGTTGCATATCGTAGGATAAGCTCCCTGAATTTCGCTTTTTGCTTTTTCAATATGCACCACAAAAGTATCCGAATTAAGCTGTTCGCCTATAGTAAAACCCACAATTTCTCCGTCTTTTCTAAGAACTCCGCCTTTTAAGCCGAGATACTCAAAGTTAGTGAAAAAAGTGTGAATTACAAATTGCTCAACCACAGCCGAATAATCATCATAGCTTTTATTATCATTATAAAAATCCGCTGCAAAAGCTACGCACTCATCAAAACAATCCGAAGTCATAATTTCAAAACTCCAGTTGTTATCCTTAAACCGCTTTATGTGATTACGCTTTCCGTGATACTTTTTCCCTTTAAGCTCAATCAAGTTTTCAGCTTTATATATATAATCAAAATAATCTCTGTCTGCACTGACAGTTATTTCGTCCTTGTAAAACTCCTGCATCCATTTAAGATGCTCGCTGTTTACTGATGTAATCTTCAGTTTAGATTTGACGCTTTTTGCATATTCCTTTAGCTCTTCAAAAAGCAATTTATATTTTTCAATGCCGTCATCGTCACACTTCGCTCCAGCCGGAAATGTAAACACAGGCTTGCGGTTTTCATCAAAAGAACAGCTTATATAAAAGTCGTTATGATGACAAATCACCGTATCGCTTAATCTTCGCCATGCAAGATTATTTGCAAAGGAATATTCACAGCCTCTAAAGTCTGAAACCTTCAGGCATTCGTCGATCCATGTTTTATCGCTTAATTGAATTTCTCTGAAATTTAACATATAAATCTATCTCTGCTTTACAAAATATTATCTATCAGTTCTTTTAAGCTTTCCGTTATTTCTTCAATAGTCAGCGGATTTTCACCGCTGCTGCACTCAACTACTTTCCAACCTTGTTTCTGTGCAGTATATAACGCAGCTTTGCGGCAAGCGTTTAAAAATCTTACATTTGATTCATGAATATCCTTCTTGCTTTCATCGCCCTCATATCTTCCCGATATTAGCCTTTGGGATATTTCCACAGGCATGTCAAGAAAAATCACCAAATCAGGCTTAGGCAAATCAAGCTTTCCATATTCATATTCGTCAAGCCACTCAAGATATTCATCCCACTTTTCCTCGTCAAGCTTTACCATCTGGTATATACAGTTTGAGGTAGCATATCTTGCTGCAAGAATAAAAGCACCCTCCGCATAATCCTTTTCCCAGAATTTTTTATAACTTGCATACCTGTCAACGGCATAAAAGCTGGAAGCCGCATAAGCGTTCACATCCTCAGCACTTTTTGAAAACTCGCCGCTAAGATACATTTTCACAAGAACCGACGACGGCTGGTCATAATCGGGAAAACTTATTGATTTTAGCTTTACACCCTTTGTGGTCAAATATTCGCCCAGTCTTTCAAACTGTGTGGATTTTCCGCTTCCGTCCAGTCCCTCAAGCACCACAAGTTTAGCTTTATTTTTCATTTTTCAATACCTTATAGCTTTCAACAACTTCCTTGAGTTTTCCGCAGGACATCTTTCCTTCAGGACATCTGCCTGTTTTTACGCAGGATGGTCCTGCATTTTTAAACAATATCGGAGCGACCTGACAACAGAGTTTCAGCATTTCGTCCGCTACCGCCTTAATCTCCCACTGTGCTCGGTTACAGCATCTCACGCTGAAAAAGTTCATAAGGCTTCTTGCATTCATTGTAACCACAATTTTGGTTTCGCATGCATTAGGAAGCACAAATCTTGCGTCCTCAAAAGCCTTTTTCTTTGCCTTATAAACAGCGTCCTTTTCACTTAAGCCTGAAGCAAGAAACTCCTGCGTATGTTTTTCTATCAAAATCTCCGCAAGCTTATGATAACCATCTTCAATTACTTTCATCTGTGAAACAAATTCATCCTTTGCCTCCGGTATTTTTTCAATCTCAGGAGGAACAATATATTCAAATCCGTCTTCATTTACATATCGCTGGCTTTTCTGAGAATATGAAGCCAGTCTATGACGTACAAGCTGATGAGAACAAGCCCTTGATATACCCTCAATACCG
>CAMWVM010000155.1 GCA_947177715.1 uncultured Ruminococcus sp. | reverse complement strand
GGCTTGTATCTCCTGCAACGCTTGGCATTGATGTGGGCAAAATGCAGTCGGCTGATGCACAGCGAGAGAAAAAAGACGTTACAGGTAATACCCGAAACACAATTACCGCAGCCCTTGAAAAGGCTATACCCCAGCTTGTTTCTGCAATACTCAAGACTTACGATAATATGCGGGAAAAAGCACCACAGGAATATGATGTTACAGTTTCCTTTGGCGAATATGGCGCACCTGACTTTGACAGCCGCGTTGAAACCATAGGCAAGGCGAGTACATACGGTATAATGTCAGTCAAAACACAGGTTGACGAGCTTTGGGGCAGTTCGAAAGACGATGATTGGAAACAGTCAGAAGTTAAAAGAATTATGCAGGAAAAAGGACTGATTGAGGGTACTGAAACTTCTGTAGGTGATGAGCTTGCTGAGTTATAAGGAAATTGCTAAAATCTTTGAACAGATTGAATTAAGGCTTATATCCTCATTAAAACGCAATTTACATAAGCACAAAGCTTGGGAGCAGAAAGAGGGCTTTAACTGGTCTGCTTGGCAAGTTGAAAAGCTAAAAAATCTTGAAAATTTCAGAAAAGAAAACGCTGAAATTATGTCCGAATATGTTGATGTTATAGATGATGAAACTCGTCAGCTTATGACAGAACAATTTCGAGAAGGCGAGGAACTTGTCAACTCACAGCTTGAGGAACTAAGGCTTGAAAATCCCAATGCTGACAGGTCAAATCTTGTAACAAGCAAGAATTTTTTCGGTGTTAATAGTGATAAAATGCAGTCGCTTATAGCCGATATCACAGAGCTTGAAAAAAAAGCGGAAACGGCAGCACTGAGAATGACTGATGATGTTTACAGGCAAACAGTAAACCGTGTACAGCTTGATATGGCAACAGGCTCGATGACGCTCACAAAGGCGATAGATGAGGCTGTAAAAGAATTTCTTGAAAAGGGTATAAACTGTATTGAATACAAGGACGGACGGCGTGTGAACATTGCTGATTACGTCAGAATGGCTTTAAGGACTACATCACAGAGGGCAACTTTGCAGGGCAAGGCTAAACGTTTTGCAGAATTGGGATATGACACTGTAATGACAAGCCAATATTCTATGTGTTCCAAAACCTGTGAGCCGTATCAAGGCAGAGTTTTTATTAATGATGTATTTACCGTTTGGCACGGTGAAGTTAACGGAGATTACGGCAAATCAAATTATTGCGGTAAATGGTTTATGCTTTTGTCTGTTGCGATACGCAACGGACTTTTTCATCCAAATTGTAGGCATACGCTTTTGCAGTACATAGACGGAGTAACTTCTATCCCTAAGCCAATAGACAATGAAAAACTGAAAGAAAGGCGATGTTTGGAGGCTAAGCAACGTCAACTTGAACGCAAAATCAGAAAGCTAAAACGACTGAAAGAGGGAACTTTTGACCCTGCAACTGCTAAGGCTTATGGAAAAAAGCTGAAAGAAACACAGCATGAGCTTAAAGCTTTTATTGATGAGCATAATATTATTCTCAAGAGAGATTATTCAAGGGAGAAATATTATAACGGAACGTTGACAGAGGCAGATGAAAATGATATAATCATAAAAGAAATGAAGCAGTTAGGTGTTGTTGGTAAGATACATCTAAAGCCTAAGAATATCGATATATCTTTGCTGTCATTTGATGCCGAACATGTCAATAGTAGAAATCATAATGTAACAATTGATGATGCCTTGGGATATATAAAAAATGCAAAATTTTCTTTATCGCGGTGGAACGGGAAGTATGAAAATTACTTTTCGGATGACGGAGCGGCTTATGTGAATATAGAAAGTAACCAGATGAGAACAGCTTTTTCGAAAGATGAGTATACTGAAATAATTAATAATGCATTGGAGGTATTGAAAAAATATGGACGATAATATTTTTTGTCCTTTAATAGATAATGAAATTCCCTGCGTTGATTGCATGGAAAACAGAGACATAAAGGAAGAATTTATACCGGCAAAGTTTAAACTTAAAAATAATTGGAAAGACATTTGCAATAACTGCAAGTATCACGAAGAATAACCACTCCGCTCCGGCTGGGTGGTATTTTTATACCTAAATTTAATATGGATATCAGCACGTTGATTAATTTCAGCGTGCTTTTATTATACAATTTTTGACGAAAGGAATGAAAGCTAATGGACGAAACCAAAAAGAAAAAGCCTGAGGAAGAGGGCAACCCTGAGGATAAGCCAAAGGATACTCCTGCTCCTGAAGAAAAGCCTAAGAATGAAGAATCCGAGCCTAAAGATGAGCAGAAAAAGGAAGAACCTAAGCCTGACGAGGACGGCAAGAGTGATAAAACTGATGAAAAATCAGACGAAAAGCCGCTCGAAGAACCGCCTAAGGACGAGCCGAAAGAACCTGAACAGCCTGTTTCTGACCCAAAAGACGAAGAAATCCTCAAACTGAAAACACAGATCGCCGCTATGCAAATGGGATTTAAGCCTGAGTGCATGGAGGATGCTGTTATCCTTGCGGAAAGCCACGTTAAAAACGGCACAGAAAAAGACATTAACGCAGCACTGTCGGCAGTTATGAAGAAATATCCCGACTGGAAAGCGGACAGCGGCAAACCTGACGGTAAGAAATCGGGCGGCTTTAAAATAGGCGCAGACAGTTCAGACAAAAAAGAAAATGCAGATGACGACAGACTGTCAAAGGCATTTGGTATCAAAAAGAAATAAGAAAGGAAAGGTGTAAACTATGCCAAACACAATTAACTATGCTGAAATTTACAGCAATCAGTTAAGAGAGCTTTACGGGCAGGAATCAAAGTCGGACGCTCTTTATCATTCAAATTCCGATATTCAGTTGAATAACGGTAAAACTATTAAAATCCCAACCCTTGCAGTATCGGGATATAAGGATCATACGAGGGCTTCGCTTGGATTCTCGCAGGGTAATTATTCAAATGATTACGAAACAAAAACCCTCGATCATGACCGCTCTATTGAATTCGCTGTTGATCCAATGGATTTTGATGAAACCGATACAGTCGTATCACTCGCAAACATTCAGAGGCGTTTTGATACTACACAGGCAATCCCCGAAATTGACTGTTATACTTTTTCAAAGTTGTATTCGGAAGCTGAGAGAGTAGGCTCTGCAATTAAGACAACTGCTCTGACAGCCGCAAATATTCTTGCTGATTTTGATGCTAACCTTGAAGCATTAGAGGAAAAAGGTGTGCCGATTGACAGACTTATTCTTTTCTGCACTCCGACATACAAAACTTTACTCAAAAACGCTGAGGGCATTCAAAGAACACTTGACATTAAACAGGGCGGCGGTATTGACAGACGTGTACATTCCGTTGATGACATTACAAATATTATTACTGTTCCGTCTGCACGCTTCAAGACTCTCTATGATTTCACCGACGGCTGTAAAGCTGATTCTACAGCTAAACAAATCAATTACATTCTTATCGATCCCGAAGCTCAGGTATCGAGAGTTAAATACTCGTATATTCACCTGTTTGCTCCGGGTTCTGACAGCCGTACATCTGACAATTATCTGTATCAAAACAGAAAGTACAATGGTACATTTGCTATTGATGAGCTGTACAAAGACGGCTGTATTATCCATGCAGCTGAATAAGGAGGTAAAGCTTATGAAAGCGATAAAAGGAAATAAGGTTTATACTGTAGATAAAACTACAAAGGATCCATACCTTGCACAAGGTTATGATATCGCAGACGACAGCGGAAATGTTATTGAGCGGTCTCCACAATCAACTGTAAAATATTCTGAATATGCCGCCGTGATTGAAGAAAATAAAAAGCTTAAGGCAGAAAACAAGAAGCTGAAAAAAGGTGAGGCTTAATGTACCTCACCTTTGAACAGTATTTTGAGCAATATCCTGACACCGACATTGAAGCAGAGAACTTTGAAAGCCTTGAGAAAAGAGCCGAAACAGATATTAATGGACTGACTTTTAACAGGATTTCTGCAAAAGGGTTTGATACGCTCACAGACTTTCAGAAGTCGCTTGTACGGCGTGCAACGGCTATGCAGGTTAAATTTATCAACGAAAATTCCGAACTGTTAGACAGCCCTTTGAGTGGTTACAGTATAAGCGGTGTTTCAATGTCTTTTGATAAGTCCAAGACTGTTAATGTCTGCGGTGTTACCACATCTAACAATGTGTATAACGTGCTCATGCAGACAGGCTTATTGTATAGGGGGTTAGGATAATGCGGTTTCCTGATCTTGTGCCGGATAAAGTATGCAATACACCTTGTACTGTATTTAGAACAGACGGATTAAACCGTGACGGCTCTAAAAAACGTATTGCTATTTTTGAGGGCAAATGTTTTCACTCCGAAAAATCGGTACAGAAACTGAACGCCGAGAAGCATTTAATAACTTTAAGCGGTGCAGCATTTTTCGGCGGAGATATTGCACCCGACAGTCCTGTCATTGACGGATACGTTGAAATCGCTGGCAAGGAATACAGGATTTATGGTTCCGAAAAAGCTAAAAATCCAGACGGGACGGTCAATTTTACAAGACTTGAATTAATTTGACAAATTACGGTACATGTGATATAATCAGCACATGGGTACTGCACATAATACGGTAGGCGGTTTCTCCCGAAAGGGAGGTGATAACAATGGTTACATT